>CALJDK010000032.1 GCA_938023735.1 uncultured Acidimicrobiales bacterium | reverse complement strand
CCAATGGGGTACTCGGTGGTGAACCCGTAGCCGCCGAACAGTTGCAAGCAACGGTCGGTAGTGCGCTTGAGCAGCTCGCTCCCCCACAGCTTCGACATCGCCGCTTCGCCGGGCGTGAGCTCGCCGCTGTTGAGCTTCAGGGTGCATTGCTCGATGAAGGGTTTGGTCACCGCAATCTCGGTTGCCACGTCGGCCAACTCGAATTTGGTGTTCTGGAACTTGGCGAGGGGCTGCCCGAAGGCTGTGCGTTCCTTCACGTAGTCGACGGTCCAGCCAAGCGCAGCCTCGGCGCCCGCCAGTCCGCTGATCCCGATGGAGTGCCGTTCCTGAGCCAGGTTGAACGACAGATACTCGAATGCTCGGCCTTCATCGCCGAGCACGTTTTCGGCAGGTACTCGAACATCGCTAAAGAACAACTCGGCGGTATCGGCAGAATGCTGGCCGATTTTGTCGAGGTTGCGCCCCCGCTCGAACCCGTCCATTCCCCGCTCGACCACCAGCAGAGACATACCAGCGTGACCAGCGTCGGGGTCGGTGCGACACGCCACGATGACCAGATCGGAGTTGATGCCGTTGGTGATGAACGTCTTGGCGCCGTTGAGGATGTACTCGTCGCCGTCACGCACTGCGGTTGTCTGGATCCCGGCAAGGTCCGAGCCAGTACCGGGTTCGGTCATGGCGATCGCAGTGATGAGCTCGCCCGATGCGATACCGGGCAGCCAGCGCGCCGCCTGCTCGTCGGTGCAGTACTCGACGAAATAGGGCGTGGTGATGTCGTTGTGCAGCCCAAGCCCCAGACCGGCGCCGCCGGTGCCCGCGTAGGCAAGTTCTTCGTCGAGAACGGCGTTGAACCGGAAATCGCTGCTTCCGCCGCCGCCATACTCTTCGGCGATGGCCATGCCAACAAATCCTTGTTTGCCAGCCTCGAGGTAGATGTCGCGATCCATAATGCCGGCCTCCTCGAACTCGGCCATGCGTGGACTCAACTCGGAAGCGATCCAGCCCTTGCAGCTTTCGCGGAAGAGTTGATGGTCTTCTTCATAGATCGTGGTCATGCGGTCATCCTTTGGGGTCGCGCGTCTCGTGTCAAGATCAGGTAATCAGTGCTTGGCGGGCCGAGCGTGCCGAAGGGTCACTTGCAAGATGTGGTAGCCGGCAAGCACCGAACCCTTTAGTGTGCCACCAACTTTCGAGGCGCCCTCTTGCCGGTTGTCCCAGCTCACCGGCACCTCAAGGAGTCGCGCACCGATTTTCGCCGACTTCACCATCATCTCGGTTGGCCAGCCGAAGGTCATCTCGGTCATCTCGATATCGCGAAGTAGCGACGAGCGGACCGCCCGGTACGGTCCGAGATCGGTCACTTCGATGCGGTACAGCAGGCGCATTAAGGCGGCGCTGACGATGTTGCCCGCCCGCTGGTGAGCGCCCATGGCGCCCTTGGCGATGGCACCCTGGGTTCGCGAGCCGAGCACAAGGTCGGCTCGATCGTCGAAGATCGGTGCCAGAAGCAATGCGATCTCGTTGGCACGAGAGCTTTGGTCGGCATCGATGTAGACGATGATGTCGGCGCCACTTTCGAGCGCAGCCGCGGTGCCGGCAGCGCACGCAGAGCCGTATCCCTTTCGGGTTTCGGCGATTACCCGAGCCCCAGCCTCGTCTGCCTCGTCGGCGGTGTCGTCGGTGGAGCCATTGTCGACAACGATGACGTTGGTTATGCCTTCACCGTGGAGGGCTTGCACCACAACGCCGATGTTGCCCTGCTCGTCGAGTGCCGGGATAACCACCGCAACACCCGACCAATCCTGCGAGCTCATACCGGCGGAACCAAAAGCGCGGCAGAGCGGGGGGTCTTGGCGGGGTCGATGTTGGCGATGAACCGCTCAAGGTCGGCCGCGTCATCGACGTCGTGCCACGAGGGTCCGAGCACCGCAGTGGCACCGCAGTCGGCTGCTCTGGCCAACGTGTCGGCCAACACCTGTGGAGTCGACATTTGCACGTCGGTGACGACCGTCGACCAACGCCGTTTCCAACCAATGAGCCAGTAGCCGCCATCGTCGGTCGGACCGAGCACGATGTCAGACTCGGGCTTTGTGAGTTGGGCGAACGCTGCGGCGAAGTGTGTGTCAGGAAGATCCGGGCTGTCGCTGTTGATCGCAAACGCCTGGTCGTAGGAACCGAGCAGTTCGGTGAGCACGGTGTCGAGTCGATGACCCAGCGTTTCGCCCGACTGAACGACTTGGGCAATGTCGGGAGCGATCGAACGAAAATAGTCGGAGGAGTCGGCGCTATCGATAGCGATGACCGCCTGGCAGTCGGTGCGACGATGCAGACGGTCGATGGTGTCGCGGAGGAAGCACTCGTACACGTCGGCGGCCTGCTGGGGGCTGAGTTGTGGGGTGAGTCGAGTCTTGGTGCGGCCGGCGGCGGGCCGTTTGGCCATCACCGCAACCGCCCGTCGCACGGTCATTTCGTCGAGAGTGCCGGCTGCTGATTCCAGAGCTTTTGCTCTGAGGCGACCGCGGCGCAGCGTTGCGCCCGGGTGCGGTAGAGCAGCACGGAGTGGGCGACAGTGGCGGTGGTGACGGCCAGAAGCCCTGCGCTGAAGATCACCGCATAGATGAAGATTCCCCAGTTGCCGTGCTGGTACGCCATCACTGCCGAAAAGACGCTGTATAGGCCAAGCGTGAACTCGAGAAAGACGATGCGATCGATATCGAGCTGATACCGCTTTTGGGTCCACGACGACCGGACGTCGGTGGTCTCGATGCCGAACTTTGCTGTTCGCTCGAATTCGGGATTTGGTTTGGTGAAGATCTGCACGGCCGCCCGGGCGGTGTTGACCATGAGCCCGGAACCAAACACGGTCACAACGAAGATTCGCGGAATCTCTCGCCACCAGCTGTTTCCAGCCTGGCGCTGGCCAGCGATAAAGAAGATACCCGGAGCGAACGAGGTGAGCGCGAAGAGGTAGCCGAACCCAAACAGGGTGCTGAAGCCGGCCAGATCTACGCTGGCCAACACAACCAGCGGGTAGATCATCGTCAGAAGCAGCAAGAGCAGGTGAATGCCGTACGACATCAGGTGGACCGATGCCTGAAACTTGTTGGCGCGGCTGGTGTTGGTGCGCCAGACCTGAGGCAGAAGACGTATTGCGCATTCCATCGAGCCGCGGGCCCATCGATGTTGTTGACGACGAAAGCCCGTTACTTGTGCCGGTAGTTCGCCCGGTACCACCAGGTCGGCGAGATACTGGCCGCGCCAGCCTTTGAGGTGGGCTCGGTAGGACAGGTCGAGATCTTCGGTGAGCGTGTCGGCGGTCCAGCCACCGGCATCGGCGATGGCCTCTTTTCGCCAGACCCCCGACGTGCCGTTGAAGTTGAACCAGTACCCGCGCAAACCGCGGCCTGCCTGTTCGACAAGAAAGTGTCCATCGATGGCGAGCGCTTGAAGCCTGGTGAGCCACGAAAAGTCGCGGTTGAGATGTCCCCAACGAGCTTGCACAAACGCCACGTCGGGCTCGGCGAAGTGGGGGACGGTTCGGCGGAGGAAGTCGGCGGGCGGCACGAAATCGGCATCGAAGATTGCCACGAACTCACCCGATGCGGTCTCGAGACCCTCGGCGAGTGCGCCGGCTTTGTAGCCGGTGCGATCGGTGCGGTGGATGTGGACGATGTTGGCGCCTTGCGCCGCCGCCTCCTCAACGGTGCGAGCGATGACGTTGACGGTCTCATCGGTGCTGTCGTCGAGAACCTGAATTTGGAGAAGGTGGCTCGGATAGTCGAGTGCACATGCGGCCTCGATAACCCGCTGACTCACATACAGCTCGTTGTAGATCGGTAGCTGCACGGTGACGGCTGGTAGTTGATCGTCGGGCAGCGGTTGGATGGCTTTTTCGGTGCTGGGCTTGCCGTCGCGCCAAACGAGCGCGGCGAACCGGATCAGGTTCGCGCCGAAGAGAAACAGCAGTGCTGACGCGAGCACATAGACGACGGCGGTCGTAATGAAGATGAGAGCTGACACTCGTTACCAGAGGAGCCCTGCTGGTGAGTCGCCGTTGTTCTTGGCGATGGCTTGATCGACACCCAGCATGCGGCCACCATAATTGAGGAACACTGTTAGTGAAGAGGCCATCAGGATCACATAGGTCCAAATCCACTCTTCTCCACCAAAATAGGTAAGGAAAAGGCCGGTAAAGAAGGCCAGAGCCCCAAGACTGGCGAGCCGGGTGAAGCCACCAATGAGCAGAGCGAATCCAATCAGCCCCTCGATGATGGTCTGAAACCATCCGAAGAGTTCGGGGGCCTTCAGAAGGGTGTTGTCGAGGATCGACTTGAAGAACGACAGCGAACTGCCGTTTCCTCCTTCTTCGGCGCTCTGAAAGGCCCAACCGAAGAATCCCTCGAAGTTGTCGCCATCGTAGAAGTCGTCGCCGATGTTGCCCCACCAGGTGGCGAGGATGATCACACCGAGGGTGATTCGGAGCAGTGCAACACCGAACGACCCGCGGGTCCGGGAGGTCGCCATCGATGAGCTCTCGGCCCGAGCGATGGGGGTAGAGGGGTCAGTCATTTCAAGTGCGCTTTCAATTTGAGGAGGAGCTGGAAGAAGAAGTGGAGGAGGTTTGAGATGGTGTTTCGCCCCGAAATCTAACGCCGTCGAGGCCAAAGAGGTTCCCGGCACCCGACACCAATAGTGTGCCGTGCCACATCGCCATCATCACATAGGCCCACGGCCACTCGCCGGGAACCTCGAGGAGTCCGACGAGCAGGTTGAGCGACAGACCGAGCCCGACAAGAGCTCCGACGCGGGTGAAGAGCCCAAAGAGGAGGGAGAGGCCCACGGCGAGCTCGGCGAGAAATACGAGCCACGCGAAGAGCGTGAAATTGGGGAGCACCACGCTCTCGATGAAATTGCCATAGAAAGGCAGCACGGCGTGTTCCACCTCCAATTCCAACCATTCGCGAAGCGATGTCTCGGTGGACGAGGTGAAATCTGGCGGCAGCTTCCAACGAAGCGAGTACAGCCAGAGCAGCCCCATGAGAATTCGGGCAAGAGCAAGCGGCCACAGTGGCGCGTTGCGTTGCTCATCGGGGCCCGAAAGCAGGTTGAGGAGTTTCGCGATCATCGACGGGTTCCAACGATAGTGACAAAGGTAGGTGGGGGAGGAACAAGGGCACTTTCGACCATGGTCTCGACCGCCAGACTGGCATCTTCAAGAAGGCTCTGCAGGGAGTCGGTCGTAAAGAGTTGGTAGGCAAGATTGTACGTGTTCTGCGGAGTTTCGAAGCGCTCGTGAAGGAGGTCGTCGGTCTCGTCGTAGGTACGGGTGACCTTGGTGGGTCCGAGTTGTTCATCGGCCACAAGCATCGATACGGCTCGGGCCTTTTCTGGCACTTCGAGCACGAGGAAACCGCCGGGTTTCAACACCGAAGCTGCCGCGGCGAGAAGACCGGTGGTGCTGGCCGATTGCGGTGCGTTGTCGGTGTGTTGACCAAAGGTGGTGAAAAGGCAGAGCGCCAGATCGATCGACTCTGGGGCGACCAGATTGGCCACGTCGGCGGCAACGCCACAATGAAATCTGACACTCCCCTGCTCCGTCGACAGGTCGGCGGCGGCTGCTTCGGCGGCTCGCACCATGGTTGCCGACGGGTCGACACCGAGCACATGGTGGCCCCGTGCCGCGAGCGCAACACAGTGACGGCCGAACCCACAACCCAGGTCGACAACCTGCGAGCCCGGGGCAAGCCCACCGATCAGCTCGTCGACTCGGTCGAGTTCGGCTTCGGTGCGTTCACTGGTCAGTAGCGGGTGGCCAAGGTACGGAGAGCCTTCGTCGAAGAAGTTCATGCTGGATTGGTTGGGTCGACCGGCGGCGAATGTAAATCCTCACTCACGGTGGGGAGAAAAACGTTGCGCCTACTTCAAAGGCTGTCACGAACATCGAGCAGCGGTATGTCCTGACGCTCAAGATCGTTCAGCGCTTCAAACGGGATAACGGCATCGGCCTGTTCGGCTGCCGAAGCCCACTCGTCGAGCCAGTCTCGATCGATGGCATCGACATCATCGACCATACGTAACCGGTCGATGTTGTAGGTGGCTTTCAGATGTTCCATCTCGGCCGCGACACTTTCGGGCGAGCGTTGCCGAAAGTTGGTTCCGTGCACTGCTTCTTTGCACCAGTCACAGCCGTAGGGGCAGCCCCGCGACGTCGAGATGGTGAGCGACGAATAGCCGTTGTCGGCTTCCCATGTTTGCAGGTAGCGGTCCATGTCGATGAGATCGCGTGCGGGCAGCGGCAGGGTATCGAGATCGGCGATTGGTTCACGAGGCTCGTTGACGGCGACCGCGCCACCCGATCGGTAGGCGATCCCGGCTTCGTCGCGAATGTCCTCGAGCGTCAGACCATCGTTACCAGCGCTATCGATGAGGTCGAGGAGTCGGGTGATGGTCTGCTCACCCTCGTGATGCACCACCACATCGACCGCCGGGTCTGCAAGGTACATGGCCGGTGACAGCGTGGGGTCGGGCCCGCCCATTACCACCGTGGCTCCCGCATCGGCCGCTAGGCGGGCTAGGACAATGGCAGTGTCGCGGGTCGGGAGCAGCGCCGAGATGCCGACCAGGTCAGGCTGGTGCTGGGCCAACGACTCGACAAATGCCGACTCGTCGGGCGCGAAGGTGCCATCGAAGATCGCCACCTCGTGACCTTGCTCGCGCACATAACCGGCCAAATACAACAGTCCCAAAGGGAAGTATGGGCTCGACGACGCTTGTTCCTCGGCGTTCTTCGCTAAGAAGAGAGGATGGGCAAACAGGATCGAGGCCACCAGGCCACCGTACCGGCGTTGCGCCCGTTATCTACTGCCGTCTGGCTCGCCGCAGTCCTGTCGATGCTGGCCGCTGCCTGCTCGGCGACTCCCAACGCCCCCGACACCGCAGTCGACAACCCGCCGGAGACCTCGAGCTTCGACCCCGATCGATACCTCGATCAGGTGCATGGCGCCTGGGTAGCCACCATGGTCGCCAACCATTCAGGCTTGCCGGTTGAGGGGATTTGGCTCGATCAGCCCGGACCCGGCACCCAGGTCGACCTGGTACTACTCGACCAATGGTCAACCGACGACGACACCCATATCGAGTGGCTCGATCTGCACATCATGGAAACCCACGGCATCGACCCCACCTACGAACAGATTCGCGACGAGTGGGTTGCGCATCTCAACGGCGATATTTGGGTGGCCACGCGCGCCGCCCGCGACCTGATGGACGAAGGGTTGGTTCCCCCGGCAACGGGGTCGGCCGACAACAACCCGGAGGGGGCGTGGGCCATGGATGCGCAGCTCGAAACCGAACTCTTTGGCATGATTGCGCCCAATCGGCCCGACGAGGCTCGACGTCGGGCAACCTTCTTCGCGAAGGTCACCAGCAGCGGACCAGCGGTTGAGGCCAGCGCGTTCTACGCCCACCTTTATGCGCGTGCGTTCGTGCTGTCCGATGTCCCGGCCCTGCTCGCCGACGCCCGCAACGCAACCGACGATGGCTCCACGATCGCGGCGATCTACGACCAGGTCGTCGAGTGGCACGCCCAGAACACCGACTGGCGAACCACGCGTCAACAAATCGGCGAGGCCTACGACACCGACCCCGAGTGGTGGGCGAGTCGGGTGAACTTTGCGAGCACCCTGATGGCACTGCTGTACGGCGAGGGTGACCTCCGCGAAACCATCAACATCGCAGGGCTGGCCGGTTGGGACGCCGACAACAACATGACCACATCGGCCGGGCTCCTTGGCCTCATCACCGGGTTCGATGCGTTGCCCGAGCCGTTTCGCTCGGCCACCGACGTGTACTTCAACGAGGACCTCAGCGGCGACCTTCCCCAGTTCGATTCGGTGCGCAACATCGCAGTGCGCACCGTGGCTATTGGCGAACAGATTCTCGCGTCGGTCGACGAATAAGCCCGGCCGCGCCAGCCAAACCAACGGCGACAAGCAAGCCCAGCGTTGGATACCACTCGACCTCGCGAACCCACTCGCGCTCGGCAAAGGCCAAAGGGTCCTCGTAGGTCAGATACGACAGCACCAGCGCTGCTGCCAGGTACAGCCACGGCACGATGAGGATCCATCGCAGAGCGGGTTCGTCGGGCGCTGGTGGGAGCATCACCAGCAACGCAAAGAGGAGCAGGGTGTACCACGGATGAAGGACCGGAGTGAGAACGACATAGATTCCCACGGGCACCAACGAAAGCCGAAGGAGTCCTCGGGTGCTCACCACCGAACGAGCCTGTGCCAGCACCATCAACAGGAGTACTGCCACGCCCACGCCAACGATGATTTTGGTGAGCTGGACGGGCTCATCCCACCCCTTGTCGTCGAGACCTCGACCGCCAACCCACGTTTCGTACCAATGGTACAGACCGCTGTTGAACCGGAAGGTGTCGGTATAGGCCCGGGCCGAGCCAAACACTCCGGTGCCATCGGGGTTCGCTCCTAGGCCAAGGCCCGGTCCAATCCCGAATGGCAGCGTGAGTCCAACCGCCACAACTGCATAGACGAAGCGCTGGGGCCAACTCCATCGCCAAAACAGTACCGGTAGGAGCAGCACCGGCAACGGTCTGGTGAGCGTGGCGAGGGCAAGCAGTACTGGCCCGATGATCCCGCCAAAACGGACGCGAATTTGGGGGTCGAACGTCGCCACCAACGCCGCAGTCGAAAGGGCAACCATGATCGCGTCGAGGTGGGCCCCGTGTGCGACCTCGACGATCACCAACGGATTCCAGAGGTACAACAGCACCCGGCGCGAGGGCAGACCCGCCAACGTGAGCAGCCGGGTAAGCGCAACAGCAATTAGGAGGTCGAACCCCACCATGATCGTCTGCATCGTGAGCGGCGACGAGGGAAACAGGAGCGCTGCGAACCCGAACACGCCATGGGCGGTCGGCAGATACGGCGACGCCAGGTCGCGGTTGTTGGCCAGGTCGCGCGCCGCTATCGAGAACTGGTCCACCGCCGGATCGCTGATGGCGTGGGCGTATGGGCTGACGCCCTGGGTAACAAGGTGCCCGTCCCAGAGGTATCGATAGACGTCGTCGCTGAGGGTTGGGGTGGTGGTAAGCAGCACCAGCCGAAAAGCCACTGGCGCAGCCCAGAGCAGCCAGGTGGGAAATGTACGGTATTCGTTGGCCCCGATCGCCTTCTCGTTTGCCCACACCGCAATCACGAAGCCCGCAAAGGCAACCAGGTACCAGGCGATACTTTGCCCGACGAACTCGTCGCGCAGCGTGCCGTGGCGGGCATCGAGCACGGCCAGACCGAGGTAGCCGATCGCACCGACAACCACCGCCACAACGGGGGTGATCCCAATGCCAGTCGCCGATAGTTTCCGTGTCGCCACAGTCCGACGTTAACGTCGTTGGCACACTGTCCATCACCCGAAGAGCACCGTGAGTAAACCTGAAACCGACGTACTCGACCCGACCTGGTGGCAAAGCGATCCGCAGGACGCCTATCGGCAGCTTCTCGACTATCCGGGATTGTGGCGTGACGAAAAGAGCGGCTTTCTCCTCGCAGCCCGACATGCCGACCTGTTGGCCGTCGAGCGCGATCCGGTGACCTTCTCGAGTCGGGCGCACTACCGACTCGAACCATCCACCGACGAACAGACCATGATCAGCCACGACGATCCCACGCATCTTGGGCAACGACGCATGGTCAACCGCCGCTTCACCCCCCGGGCAGTTCGCGAACACGGCGAGCACTACACGGCAATGATTTCTGCGCTTGTCGATGAAGCGATCATTGAACAAACCAACGACGGGAGCATCGAAGTCATCGACGCCCTGGCGGCACAGCTTCCTGGCCGCGTTACCGCTGAGCTGATTGGATTCGGCCAAGACCACTGGCGCGAGGTCAAGAGCTGGAGCGAGCGCCAGATGCGAATCGACCGGCGCTACGTCGACGAGGTGGTCCTTAGCGACCTGATGGCCAGCATCGAAGAATGGGCCACCGTCATGACCGACCTGCTTCCGAAGCGATTCGCCGAACCCCAAGACGACCTCTTTTCCGACTGGATCGCCGGCGGGATGGACCCGCACACGATGGTGCAGGAAACCGGCCTGATGATTGCTGGCGGCGCCGAAACAACCCGCACCGTCATTGCCCACGGGCTCCGTGAACTCGCCAACCATCTAGACGTTTGGGAGTGGTTGGCCGAAGACGCGGCCCGGGTTGCTCCCGCAGTGGAAGAGCTCATTCGCTGGGTGACCCCGCTCAACAACATGTTCCGTCGAGCATCCGTTGCGACCGAACTCTCGGGCACCGAAATTGCCGAGGGCGACCGCATCGCACTGGTGTACCCGGCAGCGAACCGCGACCCGCGGGTGTTCGACCGACCCGATGAGTTCGATGTTACGCGAGACCCAAATCCCCACATCGCGTTTGGTCACGGTACTCATTTCTGCCTTGGCGCCAACCTGGCGCGCCTTGAACTCCGCTTGCTGTTCGAGGAGCTCACCAAACGCATCACCAACCTGCGCGTCGTGGAAGAACCCGATATCGAACCCAACATCTTCGCCCGGGCAGTGCGGACATTTCGATTGTCCTTTGACGTACGGTAAGCCAATGACTGGTAGGCGAGACGATTGAGCTGGGCTTCACGAGCACTCGCCGCCACCGGCGTGGCTGCGATCGCAGCCTTTGCCGCACGCCGAAACATCGCCAAATTCTCTGACAATCCCGACCCACTGGGCGGGCAACTTCCGAAGTTCCCTACCGGTATCGCACGCTCGGTAACCACAGGCGATGGCGCCGTTCTCACTACGGTTACCGCCAGCCCCACCAACGCCACCAGTTCAGCCCCAATGGTGGTGCTGGTGCACGGTCTCACCAGCAACGTGGACGATTGGGGCCCGATTGCCCACCGCCTGATTGCACAGGGTGTTCGCGTGCTGGGCATCGACCAGCGGGGTCACGGCAGCAGCACCACCGGATCCGACGGGTATGGAGCGGCGCGACTGGGCGCCGACCTGGCCGAAATCTTCGAAACGCTTGACCTTCGCGATGTGGTGCTGGCCGGCCATTCGATGGGCGGTATGGCTGCACTGAGCTTTCTGGTCGATCATTCAACGATCGCCAACGACCGGGTCAAATCGTTAGCCCTCTTCGCAACCGCAGCCACAATGAGCGACCTGCGCTACCAGGCAGGGCTTCGACTGGGTTCGCTACCCGTCTCGATCGATCTGGCCGAGGCGGCTACCTCCGACTCCAACGCCCTCGCCCAACTGGGCGCCGCTGCGACCTTCGGACACGAGCCCAGTTCGTTCATGCTCGACGCCGCGCTCGCCTCGTTTGCGCGTTGCCCCGAGCCTGTGCGCCTCGCCGCCACACGAGCACTGGCCGACCACGACGTCACGCCCGGACTCTCTCGCATCACCGTGCCGACGCTGATCGCTGCGGGTACCCGCGACCTGCTCACTCCCTTTGCCGAAAGTGAACTCATAGCAAACGCAATCCCAGGAGCCCGTCTGTTACGAATGCCCGGGGTCGGACATCAGATCATTTGGGAGCAGAACGAGGAGCTCGCGAAGCTGCTGGTCGAGATGGCTGAGGCCTAACGCACTGCCAGCACGCCCACGGGGGCACAGAAGCGGTCAGGGCGCTACAGTCAGCGCTGATATGGACGACGCAGCACAGACTTCCCAAACGGCCGCCGCTCCAGAAGCGGCTACTCAAGAAGTGACCATTCCGGCGGCACCACAGTTTGCCCCGAACCCGATGGCCATCGAGTCCCTCGACCTCACCGACGCAAGTCACCAGCCCGATGCCGTGCAGCCGGTCGATATGTTCGACACCGCTCGCCATGCCGGACTTCTCGACCGCCTCGAGCACGAGCTGGCATTGGTCGACGCGGCACTCACCCATATCGACGACGACGATCTCGATGCCGCAGATACCGCCATCAAAGAGCTCGTCCGCCACAACGACGACGGACAAGTCGCACTGCCGCTTCGGTAGTTGCGCCGTGTCGGCTAGCGCACTGGGACTGCTCCGAAAGCTCGCAAAACTCACCGCCACTGCGGGTGGTGCCTTTGGTGTTCGCCAGGTCGTGGCTTCTCGCGCCACGCCCAGCCAACGCGAGAAGCTTGCCCGATCTGCTCGTGTTGCTCGCCTCAGTACCCGACGAGCTGGGCATTTCGCGGCGGTCAAGGTGCGTGGCGCAACAAGCGATGCTGCTCGCCGAGCCGAACTCGATCAACAGTTTCTGATTCGTTCCGCCGAGGACGTGGCCAAGGAGCTCGGCAATATGAAGGGCGCCATGATGAAGGCGGGGCAGATGCTGTCGTTCCTCTTCGATGGGCTACCCCCCGAGGCGCAGCAGTCCCTCGCTACCCTGCGGGCCGACGCTCCGCCGATGGCGCCGAGCCTTGCCGCCAAAGTGGTGGCCGACGAGCTTGGGGCTCCGCCCGAACAGCTCTTCTTAAGCTGGACCGATCTTCCGTTGGCGGCTGCGTCGATCGGCCAGGTACACAAAGCGACCCTGCGCGACGGCCGACAGGTGGCAGTGAAGGTCCAGTACCCGGGCATCGATACCGCGCTCGAAAGCGACCTGGTGAACGTTCGGGTCATGTTCAAGGCGTTTTCGAATGTGGCGCTGAAGGGCATGGATGTCGACACGCTCACCAGCGAGTTGTACGCGCGCATGCTCGACGAACTCGACTACGAGCACGAGGCGGCCTGCCAGTCGGCGTTTGCCGAGCGCTATGCCGGGCATCCCTTCGTGCGGATTCCGGCCGTGGTTCCCGACTTCTCCACCCGCAGAGTCCTCACCACCGAATGGGTCGACGGCATCGGATGGGATGAGTTTCTCGAAACGTCTACCGAGCCACAACGGCAGTACGTCGCCGAAGTGTTGTTTCGCTTCATTCAGGGTTCGATCTATCGCGACGGCGTGTTCAACGGCGACCCGCACCCGGGCAACTACCTGTTCGGCTCTGAGGGCACCGGCAACACCGATGAACCGCTGGTGACCTTCCTCGACTTCGGGCTGGTGAAACGCTGGGAGGACGGCGAGCTTGAGTCGCTCACCCCGCTCACCGAACCGCTCCTTCGCCGGGCACCCGATGAACTGGTAGCCAACATGGTGAGCGCCGGGTTTCTGCCTGCCGATCACGGACTCGACCCCGAACGGGTGTGGGAGTACGTCATCAAGCCTTACACCCCGTTTCTTGAAGAGCCCTACCGGTACGCACCGGACTTCGTGCAAACCGCATTAGGCGGGTTGTTGGAAGTCGATGGGCCGCTCGCGAACGTGATGAACACCCTCGATATGCCATCGAGCTTTGTCATCCTTGACCGAGTCGTTTGGGGAATGTCGGCCATGCTTGGCCACCTGCGCGCCAGCAACAACTGGCGCACCATGCTCGAGGAATACACCGAGCAGGCTCGGCCCTCGACCAAACTTGGCCGCCAAGAAGCCGCGTGGGCAGCAAACCAACACCTAGATTGAAGCGGTGGATCTTCCCGTTGAGGTCATCCGATCATCGCGTCGAAAGAAGACCGTCTCGGCTCGGGTCGTCAACGGTGTTGTAGAAATCCGAATGCCGGTGGGACTTACCCAGGAGCAGGAAGACGGCCACATTGCCGACCTTCTCGGCAAACTCGACCGGAAAGCCGCGAGCCGGAAGGTCGACCTCACCGAACGGGCCCAACAGCTCGCCACCGAGTACCAGTTGCCCGCCCCGACCAGCGTCAAATGGGTCAGCAATCAAAACACCCGCTGGGGTTCATGCACGATGTCGCATGGAACCATCCGACTGTCAGATCGGATGGCCAACTTTCCGCAGTACGTCGTGGACTTTGTGCTCCTGCACGAGCTCACCCACCTGGTCGAGGCCGACCACAATCAGCGATTCCACGACCTGATGGAGCGATTTCCCAAGGCCGAACGAGCCGAGGGATACCTCGAGGCTGCTCAGCACCTCATCCGCTAATCTTCCCTAGACAATGTCTTTGCCCTGCTGGGTCAGCAGGGTTTCGTCGATGAGGGTGGCTCGCTCTCCCAGGCGCAGGCGTCCGTTGTGGATATCGAACCAGCGAGCGCCGAGGTTGCCAAGCCGCTCCCACGATTCACCAAGCTCTTCCTCGAGCAAGTAGATGACCCCACCGTGGCAAACGACGAGCGCGATGTCGCCGCCAATGTTGTCCTCGACCTCATTGAGCGCCGCGTGCACCCGGTCGCTGAGTTCGGGGTCGAGTTCGTAACCGGGCGGGCGCTTCCCTTCGGCAAGGTAGTTGGGGTACTGCTCTTCAATTTCGGAACGGGTAAGACCCGACCATTCGCCGGCGCTGCGTTCCTTCAGCCCCTCGACGGTCACGACCGGTCCAACACCCATCTGCGCCGAGATGATCGCTGCGGTTTCGCTCGCCCGAAGAAGGGGCGAGGCAACAATGGCGTCGAAGGTGCCAAGGGTCTGCGCAGCAAGGCGCGCCTGTCGACGACCGAGTTCGGTGAGGGGAGGATCGGCTTGCCCTTGCCATCGGCCTTGAGCATTCCATTCAGATTGTCCGTGACGGACCAGCAACAACTTCATTGAACCGCACACGTTAATCGCTGAATGACCAAGCGTCGGCCACACCGCCAGCGCCAGCCTTGATCAGCAACCAACTAGCCTCGACGGGGTGAACAATCGCCAACTGCTTCTCGTCGCCACCGGTGGTGCGATGGGGGCAAGCGTCCGCTGGGCGGTCGGCACCATCGCCCCCGATGGATCGTTCCCGTGGATGACGCTTCTGGTAAATCTCGTTGGCTGTGGCGTGTTGGGTTGGGTGCTGCGAGCACGACCTCGGCCCGAGCTTGCGGCGCTGGTCGGCACCGGATTCTGCGGTGGTTTGACTACCTTCGCAACGATGTCGGTCGAGATCGCGACTCTTCTTCGTACCGAGAAAGCCGTTGTGAGCTGGGCGTATCTGATCGCTTCAGCCGCACTTGGACTCGCAGCATTTGGCGTCGGCCGACTCGCCGCGTCGACAACGATCGGTGACCCCCGATGATCACCGCCGCCGCATTCGTTCTCGCGGCTGGTTGCGGAGCGGGTCTCCGGGGGTCGCTCGGTACAACTGCATGGCGGACAGCTGCACTCAATGTGGTCGGATCCTTCGTCCTCGGACTCATCAGCCAATGGACCGGCCCCTCGCTTACCGTCATCGGCGTTGGCGCCATTGGTTCGCTCACAACGTATTCTTCCTTCGTCGGCCACTGGGTGAACGAACTCGAAGAAACCTCGACCAAACAAGCAAACCCCATGGGTGCACTGCTGCTGGTGGTGGTGTCGTTTGCCGGCGGAATCACCGCCGCCTACTTGGGTCTCGAACTCAGCGAAAGGAACCTCCTGTGAGTGTTGTTCTTGATCATCTTGTTCTTGCGGTACCAAACCTTGCCGAGAGCATCGATTGGTTCGAGAAGGAATCTGGGGTTCGGCCGGTCATCGGTGGAGCGCACGAGGGACGGGGAACACACAACGCGTTGGTATCGCTGGGCGACTCGTACCTCGAACTCATTGCCCCCGACCCCGACCAACCAGAACCACCGCAACCTCGACCATTTGGGGTGAGCGACGTCTCGACCCCCACATTGGTGACCTTCGCAGTTCGGCCCGACAAAGGCGGCACGATCGACTCGGTGATCCGCTCGGCCCGCGAGAAGGGGTGGGACCCGGGCGATCCACTAGCGATGAGCCGTCTGCAACCCGATGGGACCCGTTTGGAGTGGCAACTCACCTTTCCTGTTGCCGAGTTTGATGGCGCCGTACCGTTCCTCATCGACTGGGGTGACACGCAGAACCCTTCGGAGACGACTCCCCAAGGGTTGCTGGTCAACGACCTGCTGGTTCACCACCCAAACACCGACGATACCGGCGCCGCGTACCGGGCCATTGGCTTGGCGGTTCCGCTGTTGGAACGGCCAGTCGCTTCCATTCGGGCCTCACTGTCGACACCGAATGGTTCCCTAATGCTCCGGTAGCCGCCCTAAGGGCTTTGATCGCTATTTAGGAGAATCTGTTCAACGACCTATGCAAATAGGCCAGACCGACCATACAGAAATCGCGTCTGTCGTTCGATACCTAGTTGGACACACAGCAACCCCTCCGAAACTCCGGAGGCGAAACCCTCCTAGGGAGCAAACCAAAAATGATGACTCAGTACAACTTCCTCGCAACCTGGCTCAAGGCTCACACCAAGACCGAACGTGGCGCCTCGCTCGTCGAGTACGCCCTCCTCGTTGCCCTTATCGCCGTCGTATGTATCGCAGCAGTAACCCTGCTCGGTAAGAGCGCCGCAAAGAACTTCTCCGAAATCGGATCGAGGATCGACAACTAAGCCATTCGCTCTTAGCGAAAGGTTTTATAGCAAAGGCCGGCCCGAAAGGGCCGGCCTTTGTAGTTTTATCGGTCGTTCGCTCGCTGACTTGTTTGGTCGTTCGCTCGCTAGCTCGCTCTCTTCACGCTTCGCTACCGGGCACAGCCCACATCTCGGCCTCCGCTGGCGCTCCGGCACGACTCCCAACTTCTCCCGCAAGCGCGACACTGGTGTCGCTGCTTCCTGTCGTCTGACCCCTCGTCTGACACCTCGTCTGACCCCACCGGCTTCGCTTCGTTGCTACGAAGCCGTTCTTGCGCACGTACGCGCTCACCGCACCACGCACAGCGTTATTTAGTCTGACCCTTGGTCTGACACCTCGTCTGACACTTCGTCTGACCCCTGGTCTGACCCTTCGTCTGACACTGGGCGTTAGTTAGGGCTGGAGGGGATTTCCGCTGCGCCAGGTTTGGAGGACCTTTAGGTCGGGCATGCCGTCGAGGTCGCAGGTGATTGGATCGCCGGTTACCACGGCGAAGTCGGCGTACTTGCCGGGAGCTATTGACCCCACCACATTTGACCGATGCATCGCTCGAGCACCCTCGATGGTGTAGCCGCGTAAGGCCGTCTGGCGGTCGATGGAGCAATCGGGACCAAGGGTCGACCCGTTCGACGTCTTGCGGGTAACGGCCGCCCACATGGCCAAGAAGACATTGGGCATTGAAACCGGCACGTCCGACGACAACACCACCGGAATTCCGGCCTTGTCGAACAGGCCACTCGGATACATCCGCTCGGCAATCTCGCCGTAGTCACGACGAGCTCCCTCGCCGTACTGAAACACATGGGTTGGTTGCGGGACCGGCACAATCCCAAGCTCGGCAATGCGTTCGATGTGTTCGTCGGTCGGGAAGCCACAGTGTTCGATGCGATGCCGCACGTCGGTGCGTGGATGCAGGCGCTGCGCCTCGGCGATAGCGTCGATGACCATGCCAATCGGAATCGGCCCTTGCGAGTGGGTGCAGGTCTGCAAACCCATCCGATGCGCCCGGACCAACAGATCGGTGAATTCCTCGGCGTCGTGATACACGGTGCCGGGGCGATGGTTGACCGAACAACCGCAGGGCACGTAGGCCATTCCGGCGGTAAGCGCGCCGTCGGTATACAGCTTCACGCCAGCGATCGACAGATCGTCATCGCCCAGCACCGAACCGATGCCCAAGTCTTCCAGTAGATGCAGGTGGCTCGACAAAATCATCATCGAGACTCGAAGGTTAAGCCGACCGGCGTCGCGAGCGCGGAGCCAATTGGTCATCTCTCGCTCGGTCACCTGGCAATCGCCGACCGAGGTGATGCCGGCTTCGGTAAGCATCCTTTGACCCAAGTCGAGCATGCCGTCGAGCACCTCGGGGGTTTCGGGCAGGTGAAGATTGGGACCGTGATTGGTGATCTTCACGCCGCCGGGGCCAGTAAGGAGATCGCACGCTGCGTCGAACACCACGCCGTTTGGGGTGCCGTCGGCGAGTCGGTCGAGTCTTCCGCCTTCAGGTGTTTGGGTCGAGGCGCTGATACCGGCGTCACGAAGCGAGGTCGAGTTGACCACATAGCCGTGTCCGCTCGCGTGCATCATCTCAACAGGTCGATCCCGGGACACCCGGTCGAGGTCGGCCGCCGTTGGTTGTGCATCGTCGGTGCCGAGCCGATGGTGGTCGTAGCCGAAGCCGCGTATCGGACCGTCGGCCGGCAATGTCTCGGCGTGCTCACGCAGGATCTTCACGACCTCGTCGACACTTGCTGCGCCCGTGAGATCGGCCCAGGAAGCACATTGACCCAGCATGAGCGGATGGGTGTGGGCATCGACGAACCCAGGAAGCATGGTGGCGCCATCCAAGTCGACGAGCTCGGGCGTGTCGACGGCTGCCGCCTCGCAGTCGCTTCGTGACCCGGTGGCGACGATTCGGTCGCCAGCGATCAACACGGCTTCAACCACGCCGAAGGGTTCGACGGTTCGAATCGGGCCACCGGTAAAGAGCCGAACCTTCGAATCGCTCATCCCAGCGCTAGGAAGCCGAGCGGCGGCGGTGAACCGACCACGTTCCGGTGCCGTAACGACTTGCGACACCGGTCCACTCTCCCGGCAGCGCCTGGTCGACATCGTCAGCCGAGAGGTGGATCGGGGTTTGTTCGGCCAGCGTGTTGACCCACAGCACGGCGCCATTGGGGACGAGTACTCGGTCGATTTCGTTGGGGAACAGGATCATGTTGACCATCACGACCAAGTCGACCGATGCGTCAGGGAGAGGCAGGTTGCTGGCGTCGGTGTTGGTTTGGGGAGCCAACTCGCTGGGCGCATGGCGAAGCATCTCGAGCGAGAGGTCCATCGCAATCGCCTGGTCGTAGAACCGGCGGATGACCTTTGTTCCTAAGCCGGTGCCCGACCCAAGCTCGAGGACCCGCACATTCTTGGGAGCCGACGCCAAATGACTTCGTTCGATTGCGTCAGCTAGTGGCTCGTAGCGGTCATCGGACCGAGCAGCGGTCCAATCCGGTGCCATCGAGTCGAATAAGGCAGCGACATCGTCGGCTGACTTCTCGGTCCACTCCCCTGCCGCTGCACTGCGGGTAACGATGCGCATCGGGTTGTCCTCGCCGGCAAACGTAGGCGGGTCGGCGGCACTCGGGTGCGGGTCGAGGTGGGTGATCATGCGAGCGGTGCGATGGTGTCGAGCCCACAGAACGGACGCAGCACTTCGGGTACCACAAAGGAGCCGTCGGGCTGTTGCCAGTGCTCGAACAAGAACAAAAGCGTCCGGCCGACTGCACAGGCGGTTCCGTTGAGGGTGTGTACCAGTTCGGTGCCGTCATCGCCTTTGGCGCGGGTCTTGAGCCGGCGCGCCGAGTAGTCGGTGTAGTTGGAGCACGACGTGAGCTCGCGATAGCGGCCCTCGCTTGGCAACCACACTTCGCAGTCGTACTTCTTGGCGGCAGCGTTACCAAGATCGCCGGACGCCACGTTGATGACTCGGTGCGGAAGGCCGAGGTCGTTGATGATCTCCTGCTCGATAGTGCGGAGCATCTCGTGCTCTTCCCAGCTCTTCTCGGGCGAGCTCCAGATGAACATTTCGACCTTGTCGAACTGGTGCACCCGAAAGATCCCGCGGGTGTCTTTGCCGTAGGTGCCCGCTTCGCGGCGGAAGCAGCTGGAGAATCCGGCGTAGCGCAGCGGTAGCTCGGCCGCGTCGAGACGGTCGCCTCGGTGCATTCCGGCCAGTGGAACCTCGCTGGTGCCCACAAGAAAGAGTTCGTCTTCGTTGACCTCGTACACCTGATTGCGGTCGGTGGGGAAGAACCCGGCATCGACCATCATCTCTTCGCGAACCAGCACCGGCGGAATGACCGGGGTGAAGCCGCGGGCCACCAGTTTCTGCATGGTCCACTGCACCAGCGCCAGCTCAAGGAGCACTGCAGCGCCCTTCAGGTAGGCGAACCGGCTTCCACTTACTGCTGCGCCAAGCTCGTTGTCGGTCCAGCCCATGGCCTCGCCAAACGCCGCGTGATCGAGCGGCGGCGCGTCGGGCGTACCGCCAACGACTTCGACAACCTCAAAAGCCTCTTCATCGCCGGTTGGGACCGACTCGTGCGCCGGGTTGGGTACCTGAAGGATAAGCTCATCGACCTTCGCCGAAGCCTCGCTATAGACGGCTTCTTTGGCGCCGAGTTCGGCCTTCAGCTCCGACGCTGCGGCTATCTTCGCTTCGCGCTCGTCGGGGGCAGCCTTGCCGATCTCTTTGGCCGAGGCGTTGGCCGTGGCCCGCATCTCCTCGACCTCGGTCTGGAGACCCCGCCGGGTGTCGTCGGCGGCCAACAATTCGTCGAGCAGATCGGCCGAGACGCCCTTGGCCTCTGCTCCTGCTCGATACGCCGGGTCGTCCTTAAGTGCACGTACATCAATCACACCGCAAGGGTACTCGGCACGGTTCGTGTTGACGGCCTAGTTCTCGTCGGTCGACCGTGGAAGTTCCCTCGCTCGAACCCGCTTGATTCGTTCGCCGTCGGCGTTTCGACCATTGACGTTCACCAGGTCAACGGGCCCATCCCAGCCGTTTTCGGGAAATCTCTAGTCACCTGCGGTTCCGAGACGTTTGCCGATTGTCAACGCCTACGATTGAGCGGTGGCCGAAACCTCAAACAGCACGAGCGAGATCGGTTTCGGGCGCATCATCAGACGCGGCCTAACCCGCCGTTGCCCGGTGTGTGGCGAATGGAACGTTTTCGACGGCTGGTTTCGTCAAAAACCGAGCTGCCCGCAGTGTGGCTTTGTGTTTGCGCGCAAGGAAGGCCAGTTCATCGGCGCGATCGGGGTAAACACCTCCGTCACGGCTATCGCCATCGTCCTGAGCATGATTATTGGGTTTGCCGTGACTGCGCCCGACTTCTCATTGCCCTGGATTCTCGGCTCGACCGTGGTGGTTTCGATCGTGGTGCCGACCATCTTCTTCCCCGTGTCCAAGACCCTATGGGCCGCAATGGACATCCTGATGATTCCGCTCGAAGAAACCGAAGCGCCGCTGCGTCAACGGCCGTTACGGAAAAACGACGTCTAAGAGTCGGCCTTGGGGGCCGCGCTTTTTGCGAACTCGGCTTCGATGTCTTCAACCGTGAGGTCGGCTTTGGCGAGCATTGCCGAGGCCCGCTCGGCAGCGTCAACCTTTGCCCGCTCGGCAAGACTGCGACCGGTGGCCGAACCACGCGCTGGACGGTTTGCCCGCTCGGCCGGCCCTGCCCACTTCGAGAACAGCACGGCGATCCAGGTCCACAGATAGAAGCCGCCGAGCACCTTCATGATGCCGCCAGCCGCCTGCTGGTCGTCTCGGACGCTCACGCCCCAAAGCCGCACCGGCTTCTCGTAGGCCGAGTACACCGTGCCTTCGGCGAAGGTAAGCCATGCCGCTGGGATAGTGGGGATGATCGACATGAGGAACAGGTAGATCAGTCGACCACCTGGGCTCAGGCGAAGCTCGGGAAGCGGACCGATGACCGGCAGCCACATGAGTAGTGCAGAGGCGAAGATTGCCACGTGGATGACATAGTGAAATCCGCCCGACTCCGCAGACAGGTTCACCACTGCAGTCCAGTGGGTCAATGCTGCCAGGCCGTTGAAGATCACACCGGCCACGACAGGCTTAGCCAGCCATTGCAGGGCCTTTGACACTCGGCCGCCTTCGAGAATGACCAGCCGGGCAAGCCAGGTAGGAATAGCCAGCATGAACAAGGGCGGCACCACAAAGGTGATGAGCAGGTGCTGAATCATGTGGACCGAGTACAGAAACTCCTCGGCAATGTCGTGCATGGGCCAGTCGGCGGCCAGATACAAAAGGAAGACCGCGGCAGCAAATGACCGCTTCTGGCGCTTGGTTACGACCTCTTCGCCCTCGGGCACAACCTTGGGGCCGATGACTCGGACCGCGTAGAAACCCAACCCGACAATGGCCGCGAGCAACGCCCAAACCTCGGGATGCGGTTGCCAAGATGGCAGCTCTACAGCAAAAAGCATGAGGGGTGGACTTTCAAAGAACCACGACGCCAGCGGCTTCGTGGCAACGAGGTCGAGCTAGAACGACTGCCAGAGTTGCGATGCGCTCATGAAGATCAGGTACACGGCAACAGCAAGCACAAGCCCGGTCACGAACAACTTGGTGAAGTGACCGTGGTCGTACTTGAGGTGCATGAACTCGGCCGCAACCAGGTAGAACTTGTAGGTCATCATGGCGAACAGGCCAATGAGGAACACCGGCGTCGGCATATCGATGTAGGAGAACGCCACCTCGATTGCGGTGATGACCGCCAAGATAATGAAGATCTTCACGTAGCCAAAGTCGGTGAGGTGACCGTGCTCGTCGTGGGTCTTGCGACCCGCCGAGATGCCCTTGGTCGGAGCAGCGGTTTCGGTAAGAGTTTCTTCGCTCATGGTTACGCAGCCAGGTAGATAACGGTGAAGATGAAGACCCAGACGATGTCGACAAAGTGCCAGTAGAGACCAACGATCTCAACGGTCTCGGCATTGCCGGGGTGCATTCGGCCACGCATGGCCGAGATAAAGGTCGACAGCAACATAATGATGCCAATGGTGACGTGCACGCCGTGGAAGCCAGTAAGCGCATAGAACGCTGAACTGAACGGACTGGTGCTCCAGCCGAGGCCTTCACGAACAAACACGGTGAACTCATAGATCTGGCCAGCAACGAACACCGAGCCAAGAAGCGCGGTGGAAAGCAGCCAGATCTTTAGCTTGCGAATATCGCCTTTGCCTGCGGCCGAGTGGGCCAAGACCATGGTGAGCGAACTCATCAAGAGCACAAACGACGACGCCGAGGTAAACGGAATGTCGAAGAACTCTTCACTGGGCTCTGGTCCGCCCTGAGTGTTGGTGCGGTACAGCAGATAGGTGGAAATCAGACCACCAAACAACAGGCACTCGGAGCCAAGGAAGACCCACATCGCCAGCTTGTTGTTGGAAACACCGGTATTGGTCTTATGAACAACCGCATGCGGATCGCCGTGGTTATCGTGCCCAGCGGCATCAAGGACTGCTTCAGCCATTGGAGGCCTCCCCAGCATCGGTAGAAGCGGTTACAAGCTCGGCGTCATCGGCATCGGTATCGACGGTGTCGCTATCGGGCGTTCCGTGGTCGCTGTCGCCGTCGTCGCCATGATCGTCATGGTGACCGTGAGCGGCATCAGGATCGTCGGGGTGTTCGAAGATCCAGCCAAAGATGGCACCAAGGGTGAGGAAACCACCGATTGCGCAGAGCCAGTAGTTGTAGATGATGCCGTAGCCAATGAAGGGCAGACCCGACGCAAGGACGAGCGGCCAGTAGGACGGCGACGGAAGGTGCACATCGGTGGCGGAGCCATCGTGAGCGATGTCTTCGGCGTAGGCGATGCGCACAACGCGGCCGTCTTCTTCTTCGGCCCACTTCTGATGCCAGAAGTGATCCTGGTACTCGACCACAATTTCTTCATCGAAGTTGTGCTCGGGGGTGGGCGATGCGGTCATCCACTCGAGGCTGCGAGCGTCCCAGGGGTCGGGACCAACCGGCGGCAGGTGCTTGGCCTGCTTCTGCGAGACGTAGATGTTGACGAAGAAGATCGCCACGCCGGTAAAGATGACGAAGGCGCCGATGGAGCTGACCATGTTCCACAGCTCGAAGCCGTAGCCCGGGTCATAGGAGTCGATGCGACGGCTCATGCCTTGCAGACCAAGGATGTGCATTGGTCCGAAGGTGAGGTTGAAACCCACGATCTGGAGCCAGAAGTTCCACTTGCCCCACTTCTCGTTGAGCTTGTAGCCAAACATTTTCGGCCACCAGAAGTAGAAGCCCGAGAAGATACCGAGCAGCGCTCCACCGAAGATCACGTAGTGGAAGTGAGCCACGATGTAGTAGGTGTCGGTCTGCTGGGTGTCGGCGGCAGCGACCGAGTGGGTTACGCCCGAGAGGCCACCAATGGTGAACATCGACACCACGCCAATAGCAAACAGCATGGCGGTAGTGAGTTGTATTCGTCCGCCCCACATGGTGGCGACCCAGTTGAGGATCTTCACACCTGTGGGCACGGCGATGAACATGGTGGACACCGAGAATGCGGCGACCGAGATTGGTCCGAGGCCCGACACGAACATGTGGTGAGCCCACACGCCCCAGCCGAGGAAGCCAATGGCGATGCCCGAGGCGACCATGAAGCTGTAACCAAAGATTGGCTTCCGGCTAAAGACCGGGATGACCTCGGAGATAATGCCGAAGCTCGGGAGGATAAGGATGTACACCTCTGGGTGACCAAAGATCCAGAAGAGGTGCTGCCAGAGCAACGGGTCGGCGCCCATCTCGACGTTGAAGAAGTTTGCGCCCCAGAGCCGGTCGAACATGAGCAGGAAGAGTGCAACGGTGATGACCGGAAGTGCGAAGAGCAGAAGGAACTGCACCACAAGAAGCATCCAGGTAAGCACCGGCATCTTCATGAGGGTCATGCCCTCGGCCCGCATGTTGAGACAGGTCACGATGAGGTTGATGGCCGAGACCAGCGATGCGATACCAAGGATCTGGAGGCCGACGGCGTAGAAGTCGATGCCCTTGGTTGGTGAGAACAGGGTTCCCGAGTTGGGGGCATAGTTGAACCAGCCACCGTTGGGTACGTTCTCGAACCAGCCGCCAATGAAGAGCGATGAGCACAAGAAGAAGCCACCGGCCACAAAGACCCAAAGGCTGAGTGCGTTCATACGCGGGAAGGCAACGTCGCGCGCACCAAGCTGGAGCGGCAACAGGTAGTTCGCGAAGGCGGCCGCGAGCGGCATAATGACCAGGAAGATCATGGTGACGCCGTGCATGGTGAAGACCTGGTTGTAGGTCTCGGGGCTGAGAATCTTGCCGTTCGGAACCGCAAGCTGCAGACGAATGGCCAGCGCTTCGAGCCCACCGATGAGGAAGAAGAACATGGCGAACACGCCGTACATGATGCCGATGCGCTTGTGATCGACCGTGAACAGCCAACTTTGCCAGCCGGTGCTTCCCTGCGGCCGCGTGAGAACACCAAGTGGCTTCTCTGCGACTTGGGCAACCTCGTCGCCTGCTTCAAGTTCGAGTGGGTTCTCGATGATTGCCATCAGAGTGCTCCGAGAGTTCTAGGGGCGTTTGCGAAACGGATCAGCGCGCTCATTCGGCGAACGTTTCAGCGATAACAGTTGCGGAAGGACGAGTACCGAAGGTTTCAAGAGCGGCGACGATGTCGTCGATCTGGTCTTCGGACAGACCAAGGTTTGGCATTCCCTGCAGGTTGTCGGCGTCGTTGGCCTTTAGGGCCGCAGGGTTACGGAGCCACGCTTCGAGCTTGTTGCGGTTCAGGCTTCCGTCCTCGTTGTAGAGGTTGAAGATGCCGCCAGCGAAGGTGGATCGACTTGCAAAATGGGTGAGGTTAGGAGCCGCGCCCGCACGAAGGCTGACACCAACGTTGGCTTCTTTGTAGATGTTGTCGACGCTGTCTTCGGGCACGTCGTCGAAGTGGTTCACACCTTCAACGAGGTGACATGCCGAGCAGAGTTGGCGAATGTTGACCAGGCCCTGTTGCACGCTGTTGGCGGGCGACGGGTTGTCGCCGGCTCGCAGCGCAGCGATGAATGCGGCGTCTTCGTCGGACAGGGTTGCTGGCGTGGTCTGCTGGTCGACCCACTCGGCAAAGTCGCTGTCGTTCATTGCGATGGTCTGCATACGCATACGGGCATGAGAGAGACCGCAGAACTCGGTGCACTGGCCAAAGTAGTAACCGGGTGCATCGGCTTCGAGCTTCCAAGGGTGGATTCGGCCGGGCACGGCGTCGCGCTTGCCGTTGAGAGCGGGAATCCAGTGCGAGTGAATAACGTCGCGGCTGGTGATGGAGAGCTCGATCTCCTGGCCTGCGGGGATGATCATCTGCCCGGAGGTGACGATGTCGGCGGGCGGAAGGTGCTTTGCCGGGTTGGCGTGATCCTCGTCGAGGAACGCATCGACATCGAAGCCGTCGAAGTAGTACCGGTACTCCCACCACCACTGATGGCCGACAACCACAACGTGTGGCTCCCACTGCATGGTTTCGCCGTCGACTTCGACCGCGTAGGCGTTGGCCTCTTCGCTGTTGAGATCGATCACGGCGAACACGGTGAGTACGCCGATGAACGCCATGCCGAAGAACGGAACGGCAGTCCAGGCCCATTCGGCTTTTGCATTGCCGTGGGTCTGCGTTGGCCAGTCGTCGTCCTCGTACTCGCCCTTCACCCGGTTCTTTATGGCTACTCCTGCCGAGAGACCGAGAATAATGAAGAAGACTACGAAGGAGATAAGAAACAGCGGATCGATGAGGTTATCGATGGTCTCAGCTTCGGGACCTCGAGGTTCGAGCGTGTCGAGCTCGGCGTCGCCAGCACAGGCGCTGAGCAGGAGCGCAGATCCGGCAGCGAGGGCGAGGGGCAGGCGGCGCAGTCGCATACCGCGAGTGTGTCGGGGCGACGGTTCTTCGGCCAAGTTCTCTGGGCCTTCCTTGGTCACAGCGGAGAGATTACGAACGCTGGTCATGATCCGCTCTCCACGTAGTCGATAACGATGAGGCTTTCCTCGTCGCTGTGGTCGTCGCCATGTTCTTCGTCTTCGCCATGTTCGTCGTGGTGTTCGATCTCTCGTTCACCAATGACGGCCGAGACAATGCCAGCACCGACGACACCGACGAGGCCAAGCGCGAGCATGCCGTTGACCATTTTGCGGTTGAGCTCGGGGCCGATTGCCAGGAAGGTCGCTCCACCGAAGATGATGAGGGCGAGCAGCGAGGCAACGATGACCGAGCCGGCGATGGACACGGCAAGAAGAATGCGAGAGATCGACAGCGCCAAGACGGTTACGCCAACAGCCGCCATCATTGGCAGTTCGATGGGACCCATAATGCGATCGCGGAGTTCGCGGTTTGCGTCGGGGTCGCCGGTTGCCCGGTCGGCCCAGGCTTCCATGGTCCACTCGAGAGCAATAAGGCCCAAGATGGCCGCTCCGACAGCAAACACGGCCGGGTGAACGGCCAGGCCGAGGATGACGGTGCCGAGCCCGAGACCGGTTGCAACTGGCCAAACGCTGTTGCCAACGGGCGGCTGCGCTGCCGGAATTGCGGCGGACTGCATGTAGCTGGCAGCCATTTCGGCATCGGAGTCGCGGAACGCGGTGAAGACAAGGCCGATCATCAAGCAGCAGGCAGAAAGGCCAAGGAGGATGCCATAGCCGACATGGTCGCCGACACCGCCAAGCCAACCAAGACTGATTGGCCCGACGCTATTGCCGCCCGAGCTGTAGCCGTACACAACGGCGGCGAAGTACGCCACGATGCCGTAGGCGCCCCAGGTTTTGAAGGAGGTAGTAAGCATGATGATTACTTTGTGATGTAGATGGCGTACCAGATCACTGCATACACAGCGACCACGGAGTACCAGAAGAAGGCGGCTGCGTGGATTCCGTCGGCTTGGCGGGAGTTGTACTGGCCAAACAACGTGCGGATAGTCATGAGGAAGATAAAGACGAGCCCGACGATGGTCATGAACATGTGCGCACCGGTGATGGTGTACATGAGCATGGCGGCGTCAGAAGCCGGGTTGTCAGAGATTCCCAGGCCCATGTCTTTCCAGTAGAAGACGGTCTGGTTGATGATGGACCCGCCGAGAACCATGGTGATGGCAAAGGCGATAATGGCGCTGCGCCGATCGTCGTTCTTGATGGCTTGCTGAACCCAGGCCATCGTGCCGATGGACAGCACGAGGGTCATCATCATCATGCCGCCGGGTGGCAAGCGGATGGCTCCCTCGGGGAACCATTCGACGCCCGCAGCCCGGGTTTGCTGACGCTGCCCGACGTAGATGGCGAACATCGCGACGAAGAACATCACCGAGGTAACGCTGGCAAAGACCGTGCCGACCATAAGGGTTCGGGGTCGTGGAACCGCGGCCGCCGGTGGCAGTGCGAGCATGTCGTTTGGGGCGTCCATCAGGCCTCACCCTCGTTGGTGTCGGTACTGGTTGAGTCGGGAATCTCGTCGAGGAGGGGGGTTGCGCTCATGACGTGAGGAACCGGTGCGGCAAAGTTGCCGCGGGGTGGCGGCGAGGTCGTTGCCCATTCGAGCGTGAAGCCATCGACCGGGTTATCGGGAACGATCTCGGTGGATCGGGGAAGCACACCAATGGCCAGAACGAGCAGTGCTACAAGCACACCCGCCGCCACAAGGAAGGCGCCGATCATGGAGATTAGGCTCAAGATGTCGGTGACATCGACATCGTCTTCAAAGAAGCCAGCGATGACCTGAGGCAGGGCCAGCACGACGGTGCCGCCGAGGAGGGCCAGCACGGCGAGGCCGCCAAGCTTGTCGTTAAGGCGGCGTCCGAAGATCTTGGGAGCCCAGAAGATAAGCCCGGCGAATCCTGCAATAAGGCCGGCAAGCAAGGCGTAGTTCATGACGCCCTGGTCCATTATCCGCGTCTGGTTCCAGTCGCCGAGTTCGCCCCAGTGGCCAATGACCCGCAGTGCGTTGGCGCCAACACCGGCAAGAAGCATGAGCAGTGCGGCCATTGCGCCGAGCAGCGGTGTGCTGGCCTTGATGCCTTTGCCGCCAAGGCGCAGGTTGTCGGCCAGACCACCGAACAGCACGAACGCGGGAAGCGCAAGCGCAAGTCCCATGAGGATGTACACGAGCTCGTCGGTGACGTCGCGGGTGCCAAGGTCGTACGCGCTCTGGGCAAACGCACCAAAGCTGAGGAAACCGAACAGGCCGATGCCGCCGAGCAGAATGTCGTAGGCCTTCTGCTTGGTTTGGGTGCTGACCTGAATGATGTCGGCAATGATGCCGATGGCGGGGATGGCGAAGGCGAAGACCTGCGGGCCGCTAAGCATCCAGGCGATGGAGCTGAGTACTTCGACGTCGCGGTCTGCGTGTTGGAGAGCCACGTAGCTAATGACAAGGTCGGCCAGAAGGACTGCCATCGACAGCATCCACACGACAGCGGCCACAAGGAATGACCAGGACAGGGCCGGTACTCGGCGCAGCGACATGCCCGCCGGGCGAAGCGCCATGACGGTGGTGGCGATGCACATCATGCTGAGAAGCAGACCAGCGACGGTGACCCCGAGAGCAGCGATGGTAAGGGCAACCGCTCGGTCGTCGACGTTGATGCCACTGGTGAAACCACCATCGACAATGAACGAGCCGACGTAGGCGCCCGCGCCTACGAGCCACGTCCAGAAACCAGCGGCCGATGCCCGGGGAAACGCGATGGAGGGCGATCCGACTTGCAGGGGGACCACTGCAGTACCGATTCCGACCAGCAGCGGCATAACAACAAGAACAGCAAGACCGGTGAGGCTCAGGGCATTGGTCTGGGCAAAGGCGGTGGCGCCTTGGAAGATGTCGAGGCTGTCGGCGTCGAGGGTCTCGAGACCCACGATGGCTTTGAGCACGGCAACGGCCACACCGAACACCAACGCCATACGCGTGTACATCGAACCGATGCGACGGTGACTGGTGGTGGTGAGCATTCCGGTAACCCCGCGGTCGAGCGGATGAGCCGGTGCGTCGATCTGCGCCGCGGAGGTTCCCGCCGCCTCGGGTGGGGACTCAGTAATCGTCGTCATGGAATTCGGTGACCTTGTTACCTAAGGGTTGCCTAAGGACTGTGTTAGCTAAAGACTTGTTGACTAAAGACTTGTTGACTAAAGATTTGTTGCAAAAACGCTGGGAATGCTGGCGAGTTCGCGGAAACGAACCAACCCGAAAGCTTGAGCCTAGGCCGAAGTTTCGCCCAAGCGGCGAACCGCTACGAGCAGCGACCATACAAGGGTGCCCATCGGCCAAAAAAACCGGGAGAAAGGGTTTCTTTTGTTGATTCCTCGCGGAAAGTACGGGGTGACGCTCGCAGAGGCTGGTCATAGGAGCGCTAGAACCCCGACCGAACGAGTTCGTCGACAACCATCGAGCTGAACAACAGGGTGACGTAGGTAATGGAGTAGCCGAACAGGCGCATCGCTTTGACCGAATCTTCGGTGCGCAAAACATCGACCGCAAAGTAAAGGAAAAGGCCACCCAGAACGAGTGCGCTGATGAAGTAGATGGCGCCGAGTCCGGCCACTGGTCCAAACAACAGGCTGAGCGCAAACAGCACCACGGTGTACTGCACGATGCGAACCGCAGTGGTGCGCATGCTGGCAACCGAGGGGAGCATCGGCACATCGGCAGCGGAGTAGTCGTCCTTGTAGCGGATGGCCAGGGCCCAGAAATGGGGCGGGGTCCAGTAGAACATCACGCCAAAGAGAATGATGGGCGCCCAGTCGAGACGGTTGAGCACGGCGGTCCAGCCGATGAGAACGGGCATGGCGCCCGCCGCGCCACCGATGACGATGTTGCGAGTAGAGGTGCGCTTGAGCCACAGCGTGTAGACGAACACATAGAAGAGGCATGCGGTTACGGCGAGGACAGCGCTGAAGAGATTGACGAACCCCCACAGCCAGAAGAACGAGATCGTTTCGATGACGACGGCAAAGATGAGCGCATTACGAGGGGCGATAAGGCCCGACGGCAGGGGCCGGTTGCGGGTGCGTTCCATGAGTAGATCGATGTCGCGATCGACGTACATGTTGATGGCGTTCGCGCCGCCGGCGGCAAGGGTGCCGCCAACGAGTGTGGCCACGATGAGCCACAGCGAAGGCAGGCCCCGTTCGGCCACAACCATGGTGGGAACGGTGGTAATGAGAAGCAACTCGATGATGCGGGGCTTCGTGAGTGCGACGTATCCACCAATAACCGTTGACAGGGAAGGCGGCTTGGCGACGTCGAGCACAGCTTGAGCGTAAGACTGACGGCGGTCCAAGGCCAACCTTTGTGGACAACTGACATAGAGTTTTGCTGTGGCTTTGATCACGCCGTCGACGTACAAAAAGCTCGCAAACTTCGCGCTCGTGTCGCTTGCCCTCATCATGGTCACCGGTGCCACGGTCCGGCTGACCGGTTCCGGACTCGGCTGCTCCGACTGGCCCACCTGCGAGGAAAACCAGTTCGTGGCCGATCTTGAGTTTCACCCGATGGTCGAATTCATCAACCGTTTGGTGACCGGCTTGGTGTCGATTGCCGCCGCAGTGGCGGTTCTGGGGTCGATGCGTCGTTCGCCTCGCCGAGCCGATCTGACCTGGTGGTCGTGGGGGTTGGTTGCGGGCGTCTTCGCGCAGGTGATCATCGGCATGTTTGTGGTCGAGCTCGAACTCGACGCCCGCCTGGTGCTCCTTCACTTCCTGGTTTCGATGGTGCTGATCTGGAACGCCGTGGTGCTGGCCCACCGGGCCAGCATGCCCGATGCGCTCTATGAGTCTCGATCGAAAAACCAGCTCACCGGCCAACCGACGAAACACTACGAGACCGATCATCAACCGGTGGGCCACGTGCTGTGGCCGGCCCGAGCCATCACCTTTCTTTCCGCTGTGGCAATTGTTCTCGGAACGCTGGTTACTGGCTCAGGACCTCATACCGGTAGCGAACGAGCATCTGGCGAGCCGATTCGACGGTTGCCATTTGAGATTCGAGAGATTACCCGTGCCCATAGCGTTGTGGTGATCCTGCTGCTCGGCACGGTGCTGTTTACCGTGTGGCTTGCCCACAAACAGGGCGTGTTTGTGCTGCTGCAGAAAGAGCTGACCGAGCTCCTACTGGTCATCGTGTTTCAAGGTGCCGTCGGGTACCTCCAGTACTTCACCGGCGTGCCGGCGATTTTGGTGGGCGTGCACATCGTGGGGTCGATCCTGGTGTGGGTGGCGGTGTTGCGTCTTCATTTACGCATCGGATGGGGAGCCCCCGATCCCGACACACCGGTTACGCGCCGAGCCGTAGCCGTACCCGCCTAAGTGCACAGCGCCTCAGCTAGAAGGCAATTAAGCTGGAAGGCAATGTTGTCGACCGCCATCATCGATTCGCCGCGGCTTACCAGCCCGATCATCGTCGATGAACCAAAGATCGATGTGGGCCTTGATGTCGACACGCCGTGGGTGGTTATCGTCTGGAACGACCCCATCAATTTGATGTCCTATGTGACCTACGTGCTGCAAAAGCTGTTCGGCTTCAGCAACGAAAAGGCCACCAGCCTCATGCTCGACGTGCACGAAAAAGGGAAAGCGGTTGTCTCAACGGGCACCCGAGAGAAGGCCGAGCTCGACGTATTCCGACTGCACGAACATGGCCTCTGGGCCACCATGCAGCAGGATTAGGGCAGCAGGATAGACACCCATGCTTCGCAAAGAACCATTCGCCGTCAACCGCGACGGCTCGGTTGCCATCAACCTTGATGCCGACCAACGCGACCTGCTCCGGCACCTCTTTGCTGAGCTGCGCGAAGCGCTGACACTCGATACCGACGAAGGCCTCCGCCGGCTCTACCCCACGGCCTACCCCAACGACGCCGAACGCGACGCCGGATATCAGGCACTGGTTCACGGCGAGCTGATGGAGAAGCGCCTGTCAGCGCTCGACGAGGTTGAGGCCACCGTCGACAACGAGACCCTTTCGATCGAGCAGCTCAACATGTGGATGCGGTCCATCAACGAGCTGCGGCTGATTCTTGGCACCAAGCTCGATGTCAGCGAGGAAGACGTCGACTTCGATCCGGAAGCGCCTGATGCGCAGGCCCGAATGGTCTACATGCACCTCGGCTGGCTACTCGAACAGGTAGTCAGCGCGCTGATGGGGACCGTGTAGCCGATACGCCAGCAATCGAGGCCGCCGGCGTATCGGTGGTTGACCACGGCGTCGGAAACGGTCCGCGCTGCTCGATCATCTCTTCGAAGACCGGTAGCGGTACGGCGGGCGAGAAGAGGTAACCCTGGGCTGCGGGCACACCAAGCTTTGCAAGCAGTCTGGCCTGCGATTCGGTTTCGACGCCTTCGGCGACAACCCACAGGCCCATTCCTTCGGCGACCTTCACAATGGCTTCCACCACCGATCGAGCGGCCACGCTCTTTTCCAGCTTCCAGACGAAGTCGCAGTCAATCTTTATGCCGTCGAGCGGCAGCTCGGTGAGCAGCGCCAAGGGTGCCTCGCCAACGCCAATGTCGTCGAACAAAATTTTGGCCCCCGCACTACGTGCTTCCTGAAGCATTTGTCGAGCTTCTTCGAGATCCTCGATGGTTCCGTTTTCGGTGATTTCGAGAAACAGACCATCGAGCTGATTCGACCGGGCGTCAACCTGGCGCATGACTCGGTTGATGGCCGCTGGGGCAACGTTGACCGAAATCGCCGACTCATCCAGGGGACTACTTCGGACCTTCGCGTCGCGGATCTGCTCCAGCACCGCCAGGCTGATATCGCCGAGAAGGTTTGCCCTCTCCGCGGTTTCGATGAAGGACCCGGCGGTACGAACACCCGACGGATGCATCCACCGGGCAAGGGCTTCGCCCCCAAGGACCGCCCCGGTCTGTAGACACACGAAGGGCTGAACGAAGGCCGCTATCTGCCCGTCGACCAGGGCGGCCCGAAGCTCGAGTTCTTTCTGGACGCGCTCCTCAAGCGACTCGCGCAGCTCGGCGTCGAAGAGTTCGTAGCGGTTTCGCCCGGCGTCCTTCGCCTTGTACAGCGCCGCGTCGGCATAGCGGAGGAGATCGGCCGAAGTATCGCCAGTTTCGGAGATAGCGATTCCGATACTTGCACTGGTAGTGAGTTGGCGGCCGGCCAGGTCGAAGGGTTGCTCAAAGAGTCGGCCGATTGTTCGAGCAACATCGATGGCCTCGGTTGTGTCGCGCAGTTTCGGCAGCACCACAGTCAGCTCGTCGCCGCCGAGGCGGGCAAGTACGGCTGACGTTGGCAACGCTCCCTGAACCCGTTGGCTCAGCGCGCTGAGGAGGCGATCGCCAATGTCGTGTCCAAGGGTGTCGTTGACCGACTTGAAGTTGTCGAGATCCAGAAACAGAAGAGCGGTTCTGGTAGGTGCCGAGTTGCTTTCCGCCAGCGCGTTGTTGAGGGCGGCTAAGCAACCCGACCGGTTCAAGACCCCGGTTAGTGGATCGTGGGTCGCCCGGTATTCGAGCATGCGGTTGGCGTCACCCAGCAGTTCTTTTTCGGTGGAAAGCGACTGGATCAGGCCGTCGTTGCGGGCGGCGAGCCTGGCCGCCTGCTCGTGGCCGTCGCCGCTGATTCGTCGCAGTACTGCAGCGAACGGCACCGCGTAGGCAAACACTCCGGCGTACGCCATTCCGGTCGGCCCGCCATTGAGGAGAAACGCCGGGATCACCATGAGCGCAAGCGGGATGGTAAACGACCAGTAAGCCGCTCGACTTGCTGCAGCAAACGATGCGCAGGCGGCAAGAACCGACAGCATGAGGGCGCCAGCGAAGGGTCGCCATACCAACGACATCGGCATCGCCAAGATCGGCAAGGCCCCCCACACGATTCCGGCCATCGCTTGTCCCAAGATCATGCGGGCCTTCCACCCTCGGGTCGACTTGGCGGTCGATTCAGCAAAGGTCCGGTAGGTCAGCCCAACAACAAGGTTGAGCACGACGCACCATGCGATCAGCGTTGTGGCGTTGGCGTTCCCCTTCCACCACAAGATGCCAGCAAAGAGGACCGCCGTGGCAGGGGTGAGCAGAATAGAGAACCTTGTCGATCTCGAGAGCGTTTCTCGCAGCCACTCATCCACTGCGTCGGTTCGTGCGGTCTCGCCGGTCTTGCTGGTGCTGGTGTCGCCGATGAAGCGAGACCGCAACCCAGAGACATTCGGATTTACCATACGGTCGTTATCGTCAAACGAACGCTACTGCTTAAATCGCTTCCGTTGGCCAAACAGCCTTCGTTCCCACTTCCCGCCAAAACCACAACAGGCCAGCGCCGCTAGCGACACTGACCTGCTTCGAGTGGTGGTCGGGACCGGCGTCGATCCGGTGACCTACCGCTTTTCAGGCGGTCGCTCTGCCAACTGAGCTACCCGACCAGGACTTTCTCCCTACGGGAGATTCATCTCTGGATGAATACTGGCGGTCCTGACGAGATTTGAACTCGCGACCTCCGCCTTGACAGGGCGGCGTGCACTCCAAACTGCACCACAGGACCTTTGCCACCCAGTTGCGCTGCAAAGCAGTGCATCCGGGAGAACATATGCTTCCGTTGCGAGACCACCAAGGTGACCACAACAGACTTCACACTATAGAGCCCATTGGCCCACGTTCGTCACCGGAGATTGCACGAATTTCACAAAAGTTCGAGACCGGGTGCCCGACGTAGCAGAAGAACCGCTTTTGCGTAGCTTCTTCGCAGGTTCTTCATAACCGTTCCGTCATCGTTTCGTTCATGAACAGCCACCAAAACATGCCCAAAGTCAACCAACAACCCGCCACTGCACCCGCACACCGAACCCGTTTCGGAGCGGTTGTCGTTGCGCTGGCCCTCATTGCAAGTGTGCTTGCCAGCGTGGTCGGATTCTCCGCTGCGCCAGCCAACGCCATCGTGAAAGGCACGAAAGCGCAGCTGGGCGATCACCCCTACCAGGTTGCGATCGAGGATCAGCAAGGACAATTCTGCGGCGGATCCCTCATCGCCGCCGACACCATTCTCACCGCAGCCCATTGCCTTGACGACGTGAACACTCGATCGATCTCGATCCGAGCCGGCGTCGTCGACCTCGACGACCGCGGACAGCTCATCCGAGTTAGCAAATCGATCGTGCACGAGAAGTGGGGCGGCCCCGACGGCGACACCAGCTACGACATCGCCCTCCTTATCGTTGAGAGACCATTTTCCCTCAACGCCAACGTCGGGCTTATCGACGCCGAAAGCAACGCTGTCGCCAGTGCGGCGGCACCAGGCACGACCGTTACCGTGTCTGGCTGGGGAGCATTGAGCGAACGCAGCCAAAAAGAAGTGACCGAACTTCGCCACACTGACGTGAAGGTCCTCACCGACCAGGCGTGCAACAAGCGTCTCGAGGACGACTCGATCGACAACTTCAGCATGATCTGCACGGTCGGCACCGGAAACGGCGCCTGCTATGGCGACAGCGGCGGCCCGTTAGCCAAGCGCAATGCCGACGGTTCGTGGACCCAGGTGGGCATCGTCAGCTGGGGGACCGTGTGCGGGAGCCGCAAGGTCGCCGGTATCTACAGTGACCTAGCCAACCTTCGGCCCTGGATCACCGCCGCTCGAAGTGGTCAAACCCCGGCGCCGAACCCAAGCCCAAAGCCTGCCCCCAAACCGGCTCCGAGCAACAAGGTGCAGGTCGACGTTTCATCGAAGAACGGACGCATCAAGATTGCCGGACAGGGCGAGGCTTCATCCGTCATGGACGTAACCACCAAGGGAACCTCGATCGTCGATGTCGATGTGATCATCAAGGGCTTCAGCCACCAACGGATCTCAGATCTCGACGTGGTCTTGGTGTCCCCCGAAGGCACCGAGGTGATTCTGATGTCCGATGCCGGCGGAGACCGGGCGATGCCAGCAACCGGAATCCGGTTCGACAGCAACTCCA
>CALJDK010000031.1 GCA_938023735.1 uncultured Acidimicrobiales bacterium | reverse complement strand
CCGTTGGTGCCCGAGCTTCGGCAGGGTTCAGACTCTGGCCGGCCAATCATGGCCGAGAACCCCGAGGCCGAAGCGAGTCTGGTGTTTGCCGACATGGCTCGCCAGATCGACGAAGACCTCAAGCCGACCAAACGGTTCCGTTCGTCGCTCAACATCATCGACTAGCCAGTACCCTTACCCCCTCAGCATCTCATCAGGAGTTTCCCCGTGGATATCAAAATCGGCGTCACCTACAGCCCTCGCGAAGTCAGTCTCGATCTCGACGACTCCACCGATGTCGCGGCGTTGAAGGCCGAGATCGACCAGGTGCTCACCACCGAAGGTGCCGTACTCTGGGTCACCGACGACAAGGGTCGCCAGGTGGGCGTTCCGGGCGAGAAGATCGCCTACGTCGAACTCGGCACCGCGGACGCACAAAAGCCCATCGGCTTTGGCGGCTAGTCATCCCCACTGACCAGGTTCCGCTGCTCGACCACCGACTCCTCTTTGTCACCGGCAAGGGTGGTGTCGGAAAAACCTCGATCGCCGCGGCGCTAGGCCTACTGGCGGCCCGCCAAGGCAAGCGCGTCCTTTTGGGTGACCTCGACGGTCGGGGCGATATCGCGGCCGCTTTTGAAAGCGGTCCGCTCACCTTCGAACCCACCAAGGTCAGCGACGGCGTCTTTGCCATCACCATGGACACCGAAGCGTCCATGCGCGAGTACATCAAGCTGAACCTCAAGGTGCCTCTGGTGGGCAGCGTTGGTCCGGTGGCAGCGGCCTTTGACTTCCTGGCATCGGCTGCTCCGGGTGTGCGCGAGATCCTTACCGTTGGCAAGTACGCCCACGAGGTTCGACAGAAGAACTACGACATCGTCATCGTCGACGCCACCGCATCGGGTCATGTGATCGGACACGTTGCGGCTCCCGACGCCTTGCGCGAACTCGTTCGAGTCGGCCCGATCCTCGACCAGGTCAGCTGGATGAACCACATCCTCCACAACCACGCCACCACCGGCATGGTCATGGTCGCCACCCCCGAAGAGATGCCGGCTACCGAGACCATCGAGTTGCGTGACCGGCTCGAGAACGAGACGTCGCTTGGTCGTGCTGGGGTCGTCATCAACCGGGTGCTCCCCGAGCTTTTCTCGGCGCCCGAAGAGAAGGTGTTCAACAAGTTTCAGAAGCACGCCGACGAACTGGTCGATGCTGCTGGGCCGTCGGTTGAGTCGGTTATGGCCGGTGCAGCCTTCGCCTCGTCGTTGCGGCGATCTCGTACGCAACACATCGAGCGGCTCTTCAACGAGTTTGCTGGCGAGACGGTCGTGGCGGTGCCGCAACTGTTTGTGCGCACCGAAGGGCTTCGGGTCACCAAACTTTTGGCCACCGCGCTCAGCGAGGAGCTTGGCGTATGAGCATCGAGTCGATGCTGGTATCAAAGGAAGTTGTGGTGGTTACCGGGCCTGGTGGCGTCGGGAAGACCTCGGTTGCGGCCGCGTTGGGCGCGTCGGCAGCGTCGCGGCTCACCGGCAAGGTTTTGGTGCTTACCGTCGACCCGGCTCGACGGCTGGCTACCGCACTTGGTCTGGAAAGCTTCGGCAACGTCGAACGCCAGGTCGACGCCAAGCTTTTCGCCGAGGCTGGGGTCGATCCGGTGGGCGAATTGTGGATTGCCATGCTCGACACAAAGGCCAGCTGGGATGACCTCATCGTCGAACATGCGCCCGACAAAAAGACCGAGAAGGCCATTCTCGACAACGCGCTCTATCGCAATATCACGGGCCGGTTCGTGCAAAGCCACGACTACATCGCAATGGAGCGACTCCACGAAATCCATACGTCGGGCCGTTACGACATTGTTATTGTCGATACTCCTCCTACCCGTAGCGCCCTCGACTTTCTCGATGCGCCTGAACGCATGGCTGACTTCTTCTCGAGCCGTCTTCTCCGGTGGTTGATTGCACCCGCTCGCTCACGCTTGGTCAACGCCGCAGCGAAGCCGTTCACCGTCGTCGCCGACAAGCTGCTCGGTGCGCGGTTCCTTGCCGATATCGGTGAGTTCTTTCTGCTCTTCCAGACGCTCTATGACGGGTTCGTCGAGCGGGCCGAATCGGTGCAACGAACACTTGCTGACGGACGTACGGCCTTCGTGGTGGTCACCACCCCCGAGCCGGGTCCCGCATCGGAGGCTCGCTTTCTCCTGGCCGAGCTGAAGAAGCGCAACTACGGCATCGGCGCCGTGGTGGCGAACCGGGTGCTCCCTGATTTCTTTACCGCACGGGGCGGCGCAACCGCCGCAAAGAATCTCCGCAAGCAGGCCGCTGATCTCAGTGCGTCAATCGAACCCGAGCGGCAGTCCGTTGCCGAAGGCGTGCTTCGCGAGGTCGCGGACCGGTTCGACGACTTCCGACTGCTGGCCGCACAGGGGCAGGCAGTACTCGATGAACTCCCGAAGGGCGACGCCCCCGTGGTGACTGTGCCGTACCTCGAAAACGAGATCATCGACCTTGGTGGCGTTCTCGAACTCGGCGATCAACTGAATTAGCGTTACGCCGGTATGGCCAGCCTTTCCGAACTTGCCCGCGAGCACACTGCCCTCGACGAAGAAGAGATCCGCCACATTCGTCGACTGGTGCGGTCGTGGGGGCTGTTGGCCGACCTGAGTTTCTCCGATCTGCTGCTCTTTGTGCCTACCGCCGACGACAACGGGTCGTTCGTTGTGTTGGGCCATGTGCGGCCGTCGACCGGCCAGACGATGTATCGCGCCGATCCGGTTGGACAGACGTTTCGTTCATCAGAGCGTCCGCTGGTTCGCCAGTCGTACCACCACGGTCAAATCCAGCAGGGTGAGCTCAGTCTTCGCCTTACCTTCGACGAGTTGGTGAAGGTCGAGTCGGTGCCGGTGAAAGGGCCCAGCGGCATCGTTGCGGTGATGACCAGCGAAGCCCATATCGACCCCGACCGGCTCTACAGCGAGCTCGAACGAACCTACGCACATACCTATCAGCGGTTTGCCCACATGGTGCGCAACGCCGAGTTCCCGTTCAAGATCCAAGAAGAAGGTCGGTTCCGTGCTCCGAGGGTCGGCGATGGAACCGTGGTACTCGACCAAGATCTCAAGGTCGACTTTGCCTCACCGAACGCCGTGTCTGCCTTCCACCGTTTGGGTGTGCACCGAAACCTGTTCGGGCTGAGCTTTCCGTCGCTGTCCATCGGTGACGATGAGGTCAAGAAGGCCGCGAAAGAGCATCGGCCGATGATTGTCGAGCTCGAACACAGCCGAGAAACCACGGTGGTCATGCACTTTCTGCCGCTGCTGGTCGACGGCGAGCTCACCGGCGGCCTCTTAGTGCTCCGCGATATCTCTGACCTGCGAAGACGCGATCGTCTGCTGCTGTCCAAAGAGGCCACGATTCGCGAGATTCACCACCGAGTAAAGAACAATCTGCAAACCATTTCGTCGCTATTGCGGCTTCAGAGTCGGCGAGTCGACAGCCCCGAGGCAAAGTCGGCGCTCGACGAATCGGTACGTCGAATCGCGTCGATTGCGTTGGTTCACGAGACCTTGTCGCAAGACACGGGCGAGGACTACGACACCGGCGACGATGTGGTGTTGGTCGAGCTGGTAAAGCCGCTTGTGCGCATGGTTGAAGAGAGTGTGGTGCTGCCGGGTCGACCGATAAGAATTCAGGTATCGGGCGATGCCGGTGTGGTGCCGAGCGAGGTGGCAATGCCCCTGTCGGTGGTCATCACTGAACTGCTGCAGAACACCGCTGACCACGCCTTTGGCGGCAAACGAGATGAGCCGGGGCAAGTTTCGGTGCAGCTCGACCGTGACCGTGAGGTCCTTTACCTAAGTGTGGAGGACGACGGCCAGGGTCTGCCCGCCGGGTTCGATTTGGCTGACACCGGATTGGGGCTCACCATCGTGCAGGCCTTTGTGCGCGATGAGCTGGGCGGCACCATCGAGATGTCAGAACGAAACGGACCCGAGCACCCTGTGGGTACTCGGGTCGCGTTAACGGTTCCCCTGAGTGGTCGGCGCAGGTCCGACCGGATCTAGTTCGGTTTTGGGGGTTAGGCCAGATCGAAGGTGCCAGCTTCGCTTTCGGCTTTGGCTTTCCGAGCGGCCCGACGCAGCGTGCGCCGTTCCTCTTCGGAGAGTCCACCCCAGACTCCCGAATCTTGATTGGTAGCCAGTGCAAAGGACAGACATGCGTCCTTTGAACGGCAGGTTTCGCAAACCTGTTTCGCGTTGTCGATTTGGTCGACTGCCAGGCCGGTTGTGCCCACGGGGAAGAACAACTCTGGATCGGTATCGCGGCACGCCGCACCGACTCTCCAGTCGCCAGCTTTGCCTAGCAACGTTCCGGAATCACCCATAGTTAGTGCCACATGTCCTCCAACAAAATGGTTCAGTTTTCGTTAGTAACCCACGTCCTGGTTCGATTCCCCGCCGTCGAGGATTAGGGGCCCCTCGAGTCCGAAACGAGAACGTGTTCTAATTACCACTGCGAACGTATCGCGCATCACGAAGGGTGGCAAGGGTTGATTTCGGTCACACTTGAATTTTTTTCAATTTCGACCGCCGTTGGTATTCCAACGATCACCAATTTTGACCGCTTCGCAACTTTGCCGAAAATGGTGTGAGATGGGTCACGTGACAGCTGTTATCGCCCATCGCGGCGCATCGAAGACTCATCCGGAAAATACCGTCGAGGCCTTCCAGGAAGCGGTTCGGCTCGGCGCCGACTGGGTGGAGCTCGATGTACGTCGAACCCGCGACGCGAAGCTGGCTATTCATCACGACCCAACCCTCCCGGATGGCCGTCTTATCGCCGACTGCGCCGCCGACGAGCTGCCTTCGTCGGTACCAAACCTGGCTGAAGCACTGGCAGCATGCGCAGGCATCAAGGTGAACATCGAGATCAAAAACGATCCCGATGAAGCCGACTTCGACCAGCACCGCACCCTGGTCGAGCCGGTCATCGCCGTTGCTCTTGAGGCGATGGAACCCGCCGATCTGCTCATCTCGTCATTCGACTACCCAACGGTCGATAAGGTCCGCGAGCTCGAGGCAAGCCTCGACACCGCACTGCTCTTTTGGACCGAAGCCGACCTCGCCGACGTGGTGGCCACCGCTGTCGCTGGCAACCACCGGTCGATCAACGCGTACGACCCGCTCGTTTCGGCCGAACTGGTCCGTCGGGCTCACGGCGAAGGGCGCGAAGTTAATGTGTGGACCGTCGATGACCCGGCACGCATGGCCGAACTCATCGCGTTTGGCGTGGATGGCATCGTCACCAACGATCCGCAGGCCGGACGCCTAGTCGTCGACGGTACGGCGAGCTAGTCGGGCATCGCACTAGGCTGGCATCGCACTAGGCGTCGCGCTCGATCGGCAGAACCAGATCCAAAATGTCGGGCGAGTGCCTGATCTCAAGTTCATCGACGTCGCCGAGGTAATCGCCGTCCAGCTGATACGGAAACGGACGGTGGGCCTTCACACTCACCGCACTGATATCGGGTCGGTAATCGACGGCCGAGTTCGTGCGCAATGTCGTGCCATCTCGAAGCGCGGCCGTAGCGATTCGGGTGAGCGGCAGGAGCTTTAGGTGCGGGATGGTGATTACCGTAAGCGGTCGGTCGAGGGTCGCATCGGGCGCAACATCGAACGGGCGGGTGCCGAGGTAGGTGTACGGGTTGGTGTTGAGAAACAGCGCAAACGACGCATCGATTTCGTCGGTCTCGTCGGTGGTGCCGCCATCAACCTCGGATTGATGCACCACCGTGAACGCCGGACTCGAGCGGTCGTAGTGCCGAAGCCACGTATCGGCCGCCGCGTACATGAAGAGCGGATGTCCGGCATAGCGCTTCAGCGACCCGCGTTTTTCCACCTGCTCCACCACTGCAGCGTCGAACCCGATTCCGCAATGGAAGAGAAAGAACCGGCCGTTGGCATCGCCGAGTCCAATGCGTTTGATCGACCCAGCCGCCAACGCATCGAGCAACGACGCGGTGGCCTCGATGGGGTCATCGGACAACCCCAACGTTCGCGCAAAGACATTGGTGGAACCGCCCGGCAACGGAGCGAGGGCGGTGGATGAGCCGGCCAAACCGTTGGCGGCTTCGTTGAGCGTGCCGTCGCCGCCAAGCACAACCACCACGTCGACCCCTTCAGAAACCGCGCCCTGGGCCAAGCGGGTGGCATGTCCGCGGCGGGTGGTTTCGGCAAGGGTCACGTCGTGGTCGGCCGACAACGCTTTTTGGATGACCACTCGGGTGCGAGCAGTAACCGACGAAGCGGCCGAATTGACGATCAACAAAACTCTCAGAGACCCCCGAAGTTACCGGCGTTTTCGACCGCGAATGCCACTACTGCTGCGAATGTTCCCTGCTGGTGACAAATTCTCGTGTGAAGTGTGAATTGCCAGTCAATTAGTGCAACACTTCACAAATGGATGTAGTCGTTTGTGTAAAGCAGATCCCGGATCCAGCAGATCCCGGTGAAATGAACCCCGAGACCAAGACACTCAAGCGTGATGTAAAACTCATTCTTGACGAGTCCGACAGCTATGGCGTCGAGTACGCCCTCCAGCTTGTCGAATCTGCCGGTGGCGGAACCGTCACCCTCGTGTCGATGGCCCCCAACAACGAGACCAGCGGTCTTCGCACCGCACTCGCTATGGGTGCCGAGAGCGCCATGCTCATCAGCGATGACGCCCTCGTCGGCTCTGATGCGCTGTCGACCGCCAAGGTCCTTGCCGCCGCAATCGGCCGCAACACTCCCGACCTGGTCATGGCAGCAACCGAATCGAGCGACGGCTACACCGGTACCGTGCCCGAACAGATCGCAGCGCTGCTCGATCTTCCTTCGGTTACCTTCGCCAAAGAGATCACCATGGCCGATGGTGCAATGACCGTAAAGCGCCAGACCGAAGCCGGCTACGACGTCGTCGAGTGCCCGCTTCCCGCTGTTGTCTCGGTGACCGCCGGTGTCGTTGAGCCCCGGTACCCATCGTTCAAGGGCATCATGGCCGCGAAGAACAAGCCGGTCGAAGAACTCGACTGCGCCGCACTCGGCATCGAACCAACCGCAGTTGGTTGGGCCGGCGGCGGACAAGAAATCGTCGACATCGTCGAGGCTCCGGCCCGCGAAGCTGGCGAGAAGATCGAAGACGAGGGCGACGCCCACGAGCGAATCGTTGGATTCCTCGACGAACTCAAGGTCCTTTAGGAGACTCCCATGACACTTTCAAAGATCTGGGTATACGGCGAAGAAGCAAACGGAACAGCCTCGGCAAACACGCTCGAGCTCATCACCAAGGCCCGCGAGCTCGCTCCCGTGGTCGAGGTCGTTGTGGGCGGCGACGGAACCGCGTTGGCTGCTTCGGTGGGCGAACATGGCGCAACCATGGTCCACGCCACCGGCGATCTTGCCGGCGGCATGCAGGGCGTGCACCTCGGTGCCGCGCTCGCGCAGGCTGTTGCGGCCGGAACCGGCCCCGACATGTTCCTTCTTCCCACCACCTACGACGGCCGCGACGTTGCCGCTCGACTTTCGGTGAAGCTTGACGCAACCGTCATCACCAACGTGGTCGACCTCGCCGTCGACGGCGACCGAGTTGTTGGTGTGGAGCCGGTCTTCGGTGGAACCCTCGACGTCAAGACCGCCGCTACCGGCGACAAGCCGCCAATCGTTCTGGTGCGGCCAAAGTCGTTCACCGCTGAGCCAAGCGGCGGCGCTCCGGCCATGGTCATGCCACTGGCAACCGCCGACGTCGGTGCATCCGGCGCAGCCAAGACCATCGATAAGTTTGTCGAAGAGTCCGATGGCCCCAAGCTCGACGAAGCCGCAATCGTGGTTTCGGGCGGACGTGGCCTCGGCGACGCCGACAACTTTGGCCTGGTCGAAAGCCTCGCCAAGCTGCTCAAGGGTGCGCCCGGCGCATCTCGTGCAATCGTTGATGCTGGCTGGGTCCCGTACTCCTACCAGGTCGGACAAACCGGCAAGGTCGTAAAGCCGTCGGTCTATGTTGCGGTCGGTATCTCGGGAGCAACCCAGCACCTTGTTGGCATGAAGGGTTCCAAGACCATCATTGCGGTCAACAAGGACCCAGAAGCTCCAATCTTTGGTGTCGCCGACCTCGGTGTTGTTGGCGACGCATTGAAGGTCGTTCCAAAACTTATTGAAGCTTTGGAAGCCCGCGGCTAGTTAGCGGTACCTTATCGGCATGGCCGTCCTACTGAACGTCGTTGCGCTGGCGATCGTCCTGGCTCTTTGCTGGGCGGTCGTCAGCATTTCGTCGAGAAAGTCGCGGCTCGTCATCACCCAGCAACTGCCGCCTCCCGTTACCGGCTACTTTGAAGAGCCCTGCGACGGTTGCGAAGGGGTAGGCGCAGGCCGAATCGGACGAGAAATCGTCCCCTGCCACGCCTGCCAGGGAACCGGCGTACAGCCAGCCCACATCGACGACTAGACAGTCTTTTTGGTCGTTCGCTCACAAGTTCGCTCTCTCTGCGCTTCGCTATCGGGAACTGGTTTCTACCTCGGCCTTCGCTGGCGCTGCGGCACGACTCCCGGCGCTTCCCTCGGTCGCGACACTCGTGTCTGACACCTGTGTCGCGGGACTCTTGTTTTTGGTCGTTCGCTCACAAGTTCGCTCTCTCTGCGCTTCGCTATCGGGCACAGGTTTCTACCTCGGCCTTCGCTGGCGCTGCGGCGACTCCCGGCGCTTCCCTCGGCCGCGACACTGGTGTCAGACACCAGTGTCGCGAGCTCGCGGCCGTGTTGTCGTCTGACCCCTCGTCTGACACCTGGTCTGACCCCACAGGCTTCACTTCGTTGCTACGAAGCGGTTCTCGCGAAGTTGCGCGCGCACGGCACCACGGTCAGTGTTATGTCGTCTGACCCCTCGTCTGACCCCTCGTCTGACACCACGTCTGACACTTGGTCTGACACCGGTGGATTTGGGAGGGTGGAGGATCTGACGATTGGGGAGGCTATGGGGGAGTTCAGCGATAAAGAGGTGGCGGAGGCGTTTGCGGAGTACCGGAAACGAGGAGTGGGGGAGCGCGACTGGGCGGCCTGGGCTGACCTGTTTACCGAAGATGCCCAGTACGTCGAACACTTCTTAGGGCGCTTCAACGGACGCGACGAGATCAAAGAGTGGATCGTCACCTGCATGCGCGACTACTCCAACCTCAGTTTGTGGATGGACTGGTGGGTGGTGGCTGACGACCGCGTGGCGCTCTACATCTGGAACAACCTTCCCGACCCCACCGGCACCGGGAAGTTCTATGGCTTCCCCAACACCACCGTGTTGCACTACGCCGGTAACGGGAAGTGGGACTACGAGGAAGACTTCTACAACCCGGCTGACGCAACCAGGGTTTGGACCGAATGGTTTGAGGCTGGCGGCCGCCTCGACCTGCCGATCGACAACTCGCTCACGGCACCGCCGGACTGGGCGCCGCCCGTGCCCACTCGCAACCATTCGCGCGACGAAGTGGAAACCGAGTTCGACGCCTACCGCAAGCGTGGCGAAATAGCGGTGGCAACCGGCGACTGGCACCAATGGGCCGATCAATTCACCGCCAATGCCCGGTACCGGGAACATCACTACGGCACGTTTCACGGCCAAGACGAAATTCGCGCCTGGATAACCGAAACCATGGGGCCGTTCCCGGAGATGTATTTCCCTACCGATCACTACATAATCGACGGCAACCGCGTCGTGGCCGTGATCCCGAATTGCCTGCCGGATCCGACGGGCGGAGACACCGAGTACGTCTTCAACGTGCACGTGATTCTGCACTACGCCGGAAATGGAAAGTGGAGTTACGAAGAGGACGTGTACAACCCCAAGGATGCGCACCGCTGCGTTGGCGATTGGATTGCGGCCGGCGGGGTCATGCCGGGCTGATTCCAGCCGCTACTGAGAGCCATAAAACGAAAGAATCGCACCGCTTGGAGGCGGTGCGACGACGTGATGAAGACAACCATAGCACATCCAGTTGTTCCGCGCCGGCTTTTGCGACCAATTTCTTTGAGTTTCATTGAAATTCCCGAGAAATAGCCGTCTCGCAAGCTTTCCTTACAGAAATCTGACGTGAACCTGGGCTCGATTGGGGTCAATCCGACAACGGTTTTCGGTAGATCGAGACATGTTGCTCGCTCCCCGAATCGAACGCAGCGCCCTGCCAATCAGCCGTCCGCTCCTCGAGCGCCAAACCAGCCGTTTTTGCCATGTCATCGAGTTCGGTCACTGACGCGAAACGAAGAAACCATGGTCGAAGCCGCACACCACCGTCGGTGAATTCGATGTGCTGGCCTCGAATACTCTGCTCCTGCGCGTTGGTCTCGGTGGCGGTAAGGACGACCCGGTCGGCGTCGACGGTATGGGTTGACAAACCCCGGCGAGGCAGATCGGACGGGTTGGGTGCCACGAAGGTCTCAACGACGAATCGCCCACCTGGTGCGAGCACCTCGGCAGCTGAGGCGAAGCAGCTTGCCTGGGCGTGCGCCGACGGCAGGTTGAAAAAGGTATTGAAGGCCACAAATACCAGCGAGGCTTCGCCGGCGGCACCGAACGGCACGGCAGCCATATCGCCATGGATGATGTCGATCTGGTCGGCGTTGGGTTTCTTTGTCAGTTCGGCGATCATCGCAGCAGATGCGTCGATGCCGCGAACGGATCGACCGGCCGCGATCAGAGGAAGCGCAAGCCTGCCTGTGCCGATTCCGAGCTCGACGATGATGCCGTCGACCGCAAGTTCGAGCAGTTTTGCGACCGTGCCATCGGTGTCAGAAACGTCGGGATACCACCGGTCATAAACGTCGGCGAACGAGTCGCCGTAGGTTTCAGGGTTGAAGCCGTGCACCGACGAAGTTTCGCATAGCCGACACGGTGGTCGCCTGTCCGGTGGGTGATACGCCACTGATGGTGCGCCATCCACCAAACTAGGATGGTGGTGGATTCGATCGAGCGGCCTTGGGCACTACCGGAAGTGTCGACCACCACACCGATTCGCCGCGCAACAACGGCCGACGCCGACCCCGGCGACAGCACGGCCCAGCGATTCGATTCGCTCGAGGAGGTCGATCGGCCGACGCCACGACCGTTCCGGATGCAGCCGCTCACCATCCCGGAGATCCTCGACGGTGCGTTCGGCATCCTTCGCGCCAGCCCCCTGAAAGTCGTCTCGCTGGCGGCGACGTTCTCGGCCCCGATCGACTTGTTCCTCGCCTTCATCAACAAGGATGCGTTGGCTGGCGGGGGCGTGTTTGATGACTTCGGCGTCTTGCTAGAAAGCGACGCTGCGCAGGACGGCAACATCTTTGGGTCTCAGTTTGCGCTCGGTTTTGTTCTCCCGCAGTTTGCGCTGATCTTCACCGCTGCCGCTCTCGCGAAGCTCGTAAGCGATTGGTTGCAGGGGCACGATCCGTCGTACGGCGAAGTCATGAAGTTCGTCGGACGTCGCTCGTGGAAAATTGTTGCAGTGTGGTCTCTGGTGCACCTGGCAGAACTGATCGGGCTTGTTCTGCTGATCGTGCCGGCCCTGTTTGTGATGGTGATGTTCCTAATGAGCATTCCGGCGCTGATCACCGAAGACCTCGGAATCATCGAGGCCCTGAAGCGCTCGCGCACCCTCGCCAAAGGAATTGGGGCGCGGGTATTCGGTGTGGCGGTGGCGAGTGCGTTCATCATGGGCAGCATCGGTATTGCCCTAAACGTGCTCCCACTACTGCTGGGGAGCTGGATTGGTGAAACCTACGGCTGGCTGGTGGTGGCGCTCGGTTCGCTGTTTACCTCGATCCTGTCGTTGGTTGGAGCGGCCGGAATCACGCTGATTCTCTACTACGACACCCGGGTGCGGCGCGAGGGACTCGACCTGGAGTTGGATGCGCGAAGCGCTTTTGCCGCGCAGTCGACAGCGGCACAGCAGGCGACACCATGAAAGATCTGCCCATCCCCGAAGCGAACCCCGAAGAGGTCGATCGGCAGATCGCCGACATTCTCGACGCACCCGAGTACGACTACACCGAGCCGTGGTACGAGCCCATCAGAAGTTGGATTGCCGATCTCATCTCCGATGTTTTCGACTGGTTTGGTCGCCGAATTTCGGACTTCTTTGGCCTGTTTCGAGGAACCGGCATCGGCGGTGTGGGCGGGGCAAGCCTCGCCGCTCGCGTGATCGGTTACGCCGTTATCGCGGCGTTGGTGCTGCTTATCGCTCGACTGATTTGGCGGATGGTGCAGGACCGCTTGCCAAAGCCGGTTTCCTACGATGAAGGTCCCGTTGTCGAGATCGACAAGTGGGACCGACCGAAGGATCTGTTGGCCCAGGCCGAACGGTTTGAAAAGGAAGGACGATGGGACGAGGCGCTTCGATACCGCTACCGGTTCGTCGTCGCAACGTTGGTCGAGCGGAGGCTTATCGATAACCCGCCAGGGCGTACGACTGGTGAGTATCGGACTGAGGTCGACTACTGGCTGCCAGATAGCGCACGTGGTTTCGCATCGATAACCACCACATTCGAACAGGTTTGGTACGGAGAGATTTTGGCCGACCAAGCGATGGTTGCCGAGCTTCGCCAGACCGGCGACGCGGTCCTGGTCGCCGCAACGAAACGGCGCTCCGATGGCACGGTTGCGGTGACCGACTCCGAGTTGGTGCGCTGATGGCTGAAGCCCGATCCAGTCGCACCTTTGTCATCGTTCTCGTGCTGGTTGCGGTGACGTTGATGTTGTACGCCATCGGGCGCGGCGACGATGGCGACGACTACAGCCCAACAAGCACCAGAGCCAATGGGACGGCCGCTATGGTCGAGCTTCTCGGCCGCAACGGAGTGGATGTCGATATCATCCGAGGCGCTCCAACCAGTCCCGACGGAGTGGCATTGGTACTCAAGGACGAGTTCCGAACACCATTGGTCGACGCCGACGTCGAGTTCGAAGACGAGGTTGCCGACATCTTCGAGTGGGTTGAAGCCGGTGGCACCCTGGTAGTTGCCGACCCGGCCAGCTCGTTGCTGACGACCCAGGTGGCAGGGGCGCACCGCACCGGTCTCGACTGCGAAATCGACGCGTTGTCCTCGGTGCGGGAGCTGGGTCTTGAATCCGACGATGGCGATGGCTTTGGCGCCATCGAAGCGGTGGACTTTGTCGCAACGGGCAACAAGCCGCGGTGCTTCTATGACCAACCCGGCCGAGCGGCCGTCGTGGCCGACGATATAGGCGACGGCGTGATCGTGGCTTTCGGACTGCGTGAGCTTCTCACCAATCGCCGAATCGGCGACGCCGACCATGCACGCCTGGCCGTGAGCCTGCTGGCTCCGGCGTCGGGACAAAGATTACACGTCATCGATGGCCCGTCGCTGTTGGCAAACGGCGAAGAGACCCTGAGCGACTTGGTTCCGGCCAGCGTCAAGTGGGGGCTCGGACTCGGTGCTTTCGCGTTTGTGCTGTACGCGCTGGGGCGGGCTCGTCGTCACGGCAACCCGGTACTCGAACCGCTGTCGGTGCAAATTTCGGGTGCGGAATTGGTGGAAGCCACTGGCGCCATGCTGGGTCGGGCCCGCCAAGCGTCGGGGGCAGGCGAAGCCCTTCGCCTGGTCGCTCGACAAGATGTGGCGGTGGCGCTGAATCTGCCGCGCTCCACCGAAGGCCCGACAGTCGCTTCGGCTCTCGCTGGCCGGTTTCGCGAGGTCAACGCTGCCGATGCGCAACGAATTCTCAACGGCCCGCCGATAGTCGACGACGATGAGTTGTTGGCGCTGGCAAACGAAATCAATGGGCTCCGCCGAACCGTCTTGGGCTTACCCGAATCCGAGCGCTCGAGCCCCGCTACAGCAGCGGCCGCCCCGACCGCCGAAACCGGCGGAGAACCAAACGAACACCCCGAACCCCTGAACGCATGAGGACACCATCATCATGACCGATCCGTCACTTCCTCCGCCGCCCCCGCATGATCCGGCTGCAGCCGGTCAGGCAGGCCAGCCTGCACCGCCTCCAATCGACAGCGATGTTCGAGCGCCGTTTGTGGCGCTACGAGATGAGGTCGGCAAGGTGGTGGTGGGGCAGGAAGGTGTGCTGTCGGGTCTTGTCGCCGCGCTTTTGGTGAAAGGTCACGTGCTGCTCGAGGGTGTGCCGGGCGTCGCGAAGACCCTCATCGCAAAAGCGATGGCGTCGTCGCTGTCTCTCGACTTCGCCCGCCTCCAATTCACCCCCGACATGATGCCGTCCGACGTCATTGGCCAGATGATCTACGAGCAACAGACCAGCTCGTTCCGCTTCCGTGAAGGGCCGGTGTTTACCAACCTGCTGCTCGCTGACGAGATCAACCGAACGCCCCCCAAGACGCAGGCAGCCATGCTCGAGGTCATGGAAGAGCGTCAGGTGTCGATCGGTGGCGAGACGCGCGCGTTGCCCGATCCGTTCATTGTGGTGGCCACCCAAAACCCGGTGGAGTACGACGGCACCTACCCGCTGCCCGAAGCTCAACTCGACCGCTTTCTCTTCAAGTTGCAGGTGGGATACCCGAGCGGCGAGCAGGAGCACGAGATTCTGCGCCGTCATCACGGTGGCCTCGACCCGCATCATGTGGAAGCCGCCGGTGTGACCCAGGTTGCAAGTGCTCTCGATCTCGACCGGGCACGTGCTCAGGTGCAGGTCATCCACGTCGAGGACGCCGTGCTTGCGTACATGGTTGCGCTCACCCGGGCCACCCGCGAATCGCCGTCGTTGTCGCTTGGTGTTTCGCCACGTGGTGCGGCAGCGCTTCTTCACGCCTCGAAAGCGTGGGCCTGGCTGGCGGGTCGTCAGTTCGTTACTCCCGACGAGGTGAAGGCCGTGGTAAAGCCCACGTTCCGGCACCGGGTGCAGCTGCGTTCGGATCTCGAGTTCGAGGGTGTCACCGCCGACTCGGTGCTCGATGGAATTCTCGCCACGGTGCCAACGCCGACCTGATGCTTCCTATCCCCACCATTCGGCTGGCCTTTGCCATGGGGGTCGCTGCGGTGCTGACCGCGGCGTCGCCATTTGCGCAGCCCACCAGCACGATCGTGCTGGTGGCGATTATCGCGGTAGCGGCGCTCATCGACTATCTGCGCACCCCAGATCCTGCGGTGATTGTGGTTCATCGAGAGATTGGGGGTTCGCTTCCACTGGGCAGCGAGACGGCGGTGACGTGGCGGGTTCGCAACCCAACCGACAAACGCCAGGTCGTGGCTATCGCTGATGAGTTTGCGCCGTCGCTTGGCGCAGCCAATCGTCGCGCGTTGGCCTCGATTCCGGGTCGCGGACTGGCCACGGTCACCACGGTCGTGCGGCCTACTCGCCGTGGACGTTTCCGGATCTCCGAGTTGGTGGTTCGGCTTCGAAGCCCGTGGGGATTGATCGAACGGCAGCGGAGTCGCCAGATGCCCCAGATTCTCCGAGTGCTCCCACTGTTCAAATCGCGCCAGGAGGCCGAGTTGTTGGTTATGCGCGCCAAGCAACTCGACATGGGCATCCGGTCGGCTCGTGGCAAAGGTGGCGGTACCGAATTCGATCAGCTCCGCGAGTACACCCCCGACGATGAATTTCGCCGCATCGACTGGGCCGCAACCGCACGTACCGGCACCACCATCGCCCGCACCTACCGGGCCGAACTGAACCAGACGGTCATCAACCTTCTCGACAATGGCCGGGTGATGGCCGGTGTGGTGGCCGATGTTCCGCGGGTTGAGCACGCCATGGACGCCGTGATGGCGCTCACCACGGTCGCGACGGGCTTGGGCGACAAGTGTGGACTGCTTACCTTCGACCGCGAAGTTGGAGCCATCGTGCAGCCCAGCCGCAGTCGAGGACAGCTTGGCCGGGTCGTCGAAGCGATGTACGACCTCGAGCCGGCGTTGGTCGAAAGTGACTACCGCGGAGCCTTCAACGCCGCGCTTCGACACTTTCGTCGGCGCACGATGATCGTGGTGCATACCGAGCTCATCGAGGCCGTGGCCAAGGAGTTTCTCCTGCCTGCGCTCCCCCTCATCTCGCGAAGCCACATCGTGGTGATCGCCACGGTTCGCGATCCGCTCGTCGAGCATTGGGCGTCGATGCCAGTGAGCGATTCGGAGACGGCGTACCGACAATCGTCGGCCACCAAGGCCTTGGCCGAACGAGAACGAACCATCGCCGCGCTGAAGAACAAAGGAGCACTGGTGGTCGATGCATCGCCCGGCGAGTTGGCCGGAAAGCTCGCCGAGACCTACCTGCGGGTGAAAGCTGCCGGGACGCTCTAAGCAGGTGTGTGCGCTGCCAACCAGTCGTGGCGGTCGGGGATGGGTTCGCGCAACGTGCCGGTAAGGCCCATCCGGGAAGCGGCAACTCCCTTGGTCACCAGGTACGTGCAGAATGCCGCGAACACGACCACACCAATCCCGACCCGCATCGAGGTGGGAAGTTGCGACGGGGTGACGAAGCCTTCGATGAGACCGGCCACGATGAACGCTGCTGTCAGGCCCAAAACAATGACCGCCGACCGGCTTCCTTGCAGTGCAATAGCCGCCGACCGGGTGAGGTCGCCGGGCGCAATGACCGCCCAGCCAAGCCGTAGGCCAGCGGCTCCGGCGATCACGATGGCGGCTAACTCGAGCAGGCCGTGCGGTAGGATGAGTCCATAAAACTTCGGTGCCTGGTCGGCGGCATGAAACAGGCCAGCCGCCACACCAACGTTGCCGCCATTTAGCGCCAGGATGTAGATGCCCGGCACACACAACAAGATGCCGAGGGCAAACACTAGGAACGAGACCCGGATGTTGTTGACGAGAACTTCGGTGGAGAACTGGGCTGCCGGCGCAGCCGAGTAATAGTCTTCGAAATCCTCTTCGACATAGGCGGTTCGAAGCGCTTCGGGTGCAGCGACATCGAGCGCTCGACTGCTGTTGGAAAGCCATACGGCCATCACGACAGCCGGAATGAACGTCACCAGCGCCGCAACCAGGATGCTGCGACGCATGTACCAGACAGCCGCCGGGAACCGCACCGAGAAAAACTGCGCCAGCGATTTCAGGCCCCGAGATCTTGTGCCGTAGATGGCCATACGAGCCTCGGCAACAACCATGGTGAGTCGGCTGTTTAGCGCAATGTCGCGATACTCGGTTCGGGCAAAGCTCAACTGGCTCGAGCACTGCTGGTAGAGATGCAAAAGTTCGTCGATTTCGTGACCGTGCATCTTCTGGACCTTGCGACGCGCCTGTTTCGACAACTCGGTGAGTCGGTCCCAGGTGGGTTCGTTGGTGGCGATGAAGCGATCGATATCCATGGGTCGTCGTGTTGAAGGGTATCGACCGGTAGTTTCGGAGTGTGGGAAGCACACAACATTCTCCGACGCAGGTGCGGAACAGGTCGTCGGAGCGTCGTGAGTATGGCGGCGTCGTCACCCCTGAAGCGGTGCTTCTCGACTTCGAGATTGCCGGCGTCGGCACCCGGCTTCTTGCTCGGCTCGCCGACACGGTGGTGCAGATCATGGTTCTGGCCGTGCTGTCGCCAATCTTCGGAATGGTTGCGGTAGCGCTCGGCGCGTTCGGCGACGACGCGGCCCAGGTCCTCATCATTATCGCGGTCGTGGTCGGGTTCTTCCTGCTGTTGTTCGGCTACACGGCCATCATGGAGACCTTCGGCGGTCAAACCCTTGGCAAGAAGATGATGAACCTTCGGGTGGTGACTCTCGAAGGTGCGCCAATCCGGTTTGGGCAGGCGGCCATCCGAAGCATGATGCAGGTTCCCGACTTGTGGGCGCCTCCGGGTGGGGCCGTGGCGCTGATCAGCGTCTTGAGTACACCCCGTGGGCAGCGGCTTGGCGATCTTGCGGCGGGAACGTTTGTGGTGCGCGAAGTGAACCCCCAGGTGCTGGGTGCTCGCTACCAGTTTCCGATCCCCAACGGCTACGACGCCTATGCGGCGCAGCTTGATGTGAGCATGGTGTCACCCGAGCAGTACCGGGTCATTCGCGGCTTTCTCACCCGGGTGACCGAGCTTCGCGACGACGTGCGGCTCAGCATGGCGCAGCGTTTGGCGGCCCCGGTGAGTCAGCGCATCGGCCATGCCATTCCGGCGCAGGTGCACCCCGAGAACTTCCTGGCATGCGTCGCCAACCGGTACCAGCAGCGTCATGCTCCGCCGCCACCTGCGACAACGCTTGGAAACAGCGGCTTTGCCGAGGCCTACTACAGCACTTGAGGACCTCCGGTTCTACGATGGAGTGATGTCGAGCCCGGCGCCACCAGCGCTCTCCGTGCAATCTGGCTATCTCGACCATGCCGCAAGCACGCCGATGCGACCCGAGGCGGTCGCGGCAATGGTCGAACTCATGGCCGCGCCAGCAGCGAACCCAACGGGCGCCCACAAACTCGCTCGCGACGCCCGCAAGGTGCTCGATCGGGCTCGCCAGGACATTGCGGCAAGCTTCGACGCCGACCCCGGAAACGTCATCTTCACCGGCGGCGGAACCGAAGCCGACAACCTGGCAATCTTCGGTGTTGTCGGCGCACGAGGAGGCGTGCCGCTCTGCTCGGCCATCGAACACCACGCCGTGCTTCACCCCGTCGAACACCTGGGCGGACGAGTGGTTGGGGTCGACGCTCGGGGCGTTATCGATCTCGATGCGCTGGCCGATCAACTCGACGAGTCCGTGTCGATCGTTTCGGTGATGTTGGCCAACAACGAGAGCGGCGTCGTGCAACCCCTGGCCGATGTGGCTTCGGTTGTGCGCGAGCAGTGCACTGCTGTGCTGCACACCGATGCGGTTCAGGCCGTGAGCTGGCTCGACCTGGCAACCCACACCGCAGCGATGGATCTGGTGTCCATCAGCGCCCACAAGTTCGGTGGCCCCCAGGGAATGGGTGCTCTTATCGTTCGCTCCGAGACCGATCTGGTACCGGTGATTCTTGGCGGCGGCCAAGAACGCGAGCGTCGCAGCGGCACCCAAAACGTGGCTGGAGCAGCATCGATGGCAGCTGCACTGGTGGCCACCGATGCCGAACGTCCGGCGATGGTGGCTCGTGTCGAGGCACTCCGAAACCGACTTGTTGGTGAGCTGAAGTCCGAACTGGATGGTGTGCACGAGAGCGGCGTTGGGCCCGACGGCGATCGCTCACACAAGGTTGCGGGTAGCGCGCACCTGTGTTTTGAAGGCGTCGACTCTGAGGCGCTTTTGTTTCTTCTCGAGCGAGGTGGCCTGTTCGCTTCGGCTGCATCGTCGTGCGCAAGCGGGGCGCAAGAGCCCTCGCACGTGCTGGCCGCCATGGGCGTACCTCGAGACCTTGCCGTCGGGTCGTTGCGACTTTCGCTCGGAGCCACCACAACCGAGTCCGATATCGATCTTGCCCTCGAGGTCATTCCGGCTGCGGTTCGACAGCTTCGAGGCGCATCATGACCGGCCGCAAGCAGGTCATGATGGCCATGTCTGGCGGCGTGGATTCGTCGGTCGCAGCAGCCATGCTGATCGAGCAGGGCCACGATGTTGTTGGCGTCACTCTCAAGTTGTGGGGCGGCGACAGCGACTCGGGCTGCTGCTCGGTAAGCGATGTCGACGATGCCCGCTGGGTTGCCGATCAACTTGGTATCGAGCATCACGTGTTCAACATGGGTTCCGACTTCGACGAACACGTCGTCGATCCCTATGTGGCCAGCCACGCTGCGGGCCTTACGCCGAATCCGTGTGTCGAATGCAACCGTCACGTGAAGTTCGGCAAGCTGCACGAGCGCGCCAAGGCGCTCGGTTTCGACGCCGTCGCTACTGGCCATCACGCCCGGCTGGTCACTCTGGCTGACGGCACCTTCCGACTTGGCCGGGGCGCCGACAACGCCAAGGATCAGTCCTACGTGCTGTACATGCTCGATCAGGAGCAGCTCGGCCGGTTGATGCTGCCACTGGGCGGCGGCACCAAGGACGAGGTGCGCCAGCGGGCCCTTGAGCTTGAG
>CALJDK010000030.1 GCA_938023735.1 uncultured Acidimicrobiales bacterium | reverse complement strand
GAAGAAGCCATGGAAGATGAAGAGGCCATGGAAGATGAAGAGCCCGCCGTCGTGACCGTTACCGGTCCCGAGCGCGATGACTCTGAAGCCGGATCCATCCAGCAGGTTCTTTCCGCCTTCGGCGAAGAAAACGGCATCGAGATCACCTACACCGGTGACGCCGACTGGGAAGCCAACATCGACATCCAGGTCGAGGGTAACAACCCGCCGAACCTGTCGATCTTCCCGCAGCCCGGCAAGCTCGCCGACTTCGCTCGCGCCGGATCGGTCGTACCACTGGCCGACAACGTTGTGAACGGCATGGCATGGAGCGACGCATGGACCGTCTTCGGAAACGTCGATGGCACCCAGTACGGCGCCCCCGTCAAGGCCGACCTCAAGTCCCTCGTTTGGTACAAGCCAGCCGCCTTCGAAGAAAAGGGCTACGCAGTGCCCACTACCTTCGATGACTTTGTTGCCCTCACCGGCGAAATGATCGCCAACGGCGACACCCCGCTTTGCGTGGGCATCGAATCGGGTCAGGCCACCGGCTGGACTTACACCGACTGGGTTGAAGACATGGTCCTTCGCCAGCACGGCCCCGACGTCTATGACCAATGGGTCGCTCACGACATCCCCTTCAACGATCCGCAGATCGTCGAGTCCATGCAGACCGTTCTTGACCTCTGGAACACCGACGGCATGGTCTTCTCAAGTGGTGGCTCCATCGCCGCAACCGCCTTCCAGGACAACGGTCAGCCGCTTGTCGACGGTGACTGCATGATGCACCGCCAGGCGTCGTTCTACTCGGCCTTCATCCCCGAGGGCACCGCCTTCGCCGATGGTTCCGCCGACGCAGTCGACGTGTTCTACTTCCCCGACATCAACGGTGACGCACCGGTTCTTGGTGCAGGTACCCTCGTCGCTGCGTTCGATGACAACGAAGCAACCATGATGGTTGCCGAGTTCATGGCAGGCGCCACCTACGCCGAAGAGCGCCAGAAGGCTCAGACCGCCCTCAAGGGTGGCGGACTTTCTGGTTTCCTTTCGGCCGCTGAAGGCCAGGACCCAAGCGTCTACGCAGGCCTCGAGCAGTCGTTCTTGGAGATCCTCCAGAACGCCGCAATCGTGCGCTTCGATGCGTCGGACCTTATGCCTGCCGATGTTGGTGCAGGAACCTTCTGGAGCGAAGGCACCTCCGCCGTCAACGGCGACCAGGATGCTGCTGAAGCTGCAGAGAAGATTGAAGCTTCTTGGCCATAAGCAGCCCGCGCTGCTTCATGACCTTCAACCGCCGGAAACGAAGCGGTTGAAAAAGAAGTACTGAAGTAACGACCGGGTCGAAGGTGCTGGCAGCTGCCAGTTCCCTTCGACCCGGCTCGGTTGGGGCTTGTTTATGAGGGGGGATTGTTGTGACTGAGGCAGTGAGCCCGGAATTGCCAGCAGCCGGACCAGAAGTTGCTTCGGTGCTAAAGAAGCTTGCCGCGGTGGCCTTTGTGGTGGTGCTGTATGTGCTCATCGCCAGGACCGAGCAAAGCGATGTGCTGTTCGACAAGATCGTCAGCACACTGATTCGAGTTGCCATCGCCGTCGGCGCAAGTTCGGGCGTGTGGATCGGTATCAATCTGCTCTTCGAGCAGGCCGCCAAGAACTGGCAGCGCTTCCAAACGTTGGCCTTTGGTTTGGTCGGCGGATTGTTTTTTTTCGTGCTCGACGGCAACCGGTTTCTCCGGACCCTCGGGCCGAGATCGAGCGTCATCGACGCCGTCGAAGACGTCACGAACGCGTCGACTCCGTTGACCATGGTCGTCGTGATGGCCATCGTCGGCCTTCTGGTTGGCCGAGGGATCGCGCAATACAAGGGTTCCCCTGCCCTCGTCGTGCCCACCGTCGTCATCTTTGCTGCGCTGGGATTGCTGCTGGGTCTTACCCGTACCGAAGAGGTTGCCGGCGGCTTTTTCACCCGCATCCTGTGGTGGCCGGTCATCGGCGGTGCCATCGCCGCGGCGTTTGGTTTCATTCTCGGCGGGCAGAGCGACCGGACGGCTCGACGAGCCACCGGTGTTGTCGGCGGAATCACCCTTGGTCTCCTGACCGGCTTTATGGTGTTCCGCGCCTACCGGCCAGCCTTTGACATCGTCGATCTGGTCGTTCCCACCCTGGTCGGCGCTGCGCTGTTTGCCGGCCTTGGTCAGCTCACGCAGAAATCGCCGATGCCGTCGGTACTTCTCGGCGCAGCGCTCGGATGGGCTGTTGGGGCGTTCGGGTTCTCCGAGGTTGACCCACGCGGGTCGCAGCTCTGGCAGATCATCGCCATCGTGATTCCCTTCGTGCTGGTCGGCCTCTGGGCATCGTGGCGCCCACTCGCCGGCGTTGTTCGACGAGCCGAAGTTATCGAGAACGCCCGCAAATGGATCTTCCTCGGACCGGCGCTCACCTTTATCGCCGCAACCCTGGTCATCCCCGCACTACGCACGTTCTACCTCTCGCTCCTCGATGCTGACTCCGAGGAATGGGTCGGCCTGTCGAACTACGGCCAGATCTTTAGCAACGAACTCAACGAAGAGAGCTTCGACTTCGCCCGCATCGGTTCGCTGCCGGGCAGCTTGCTGTTTCAGCTCGGTATTCCCCTGATGATCCTCGGTGGAATCTTCGGGGTGCTCGTCGGCCGAGGCCGCGGCAACAAGTTTGAAACCGTCGGCGTCTCGGCCACGCCTATCGGCATCGGCTTTGTGTTCCTGGCCTTCGCGGTGTTCACCACCGTTCGCGGCACCATCATCAACAACCTCTGGTGGGTCTTCACCGTCACCGGTGTGTCCACCGGTCTTGGGCTTGCCATTGCGGTCCTCGCCGACCGCACCCGAAGCGAGCGGGTGGCCAAAGCCTTCATCTTCTTACCGATGGCCATTTCCTTCGTTGGTGCCAGCATCATCTGGCGAGCCGTGTACCAGGCTCGAAACGTCACCAAGGAACAGACGGGCGTACTCAATGCGCTGTGGGTTGGTCTCGGCAAGCTCAGTACGGGAAGTGGGCTTCCCACGCTGTTGGTGTCGATCGGCTTGGTGCTGAGCCTGCTCACGCTGCTCGGATTTATCGTTTCATCAGTGGCTCGCAAGTCGCTGCAGGGCGTGGCTCCCGCAGCCACTGTTGCACTGCTACTGGCGTGGTTCACTTACCGGTTCCTCGGGTCGGGTGTTGGCGGTCAACGCATCGGCCCGACGGGCGATCTCATCGCCGACCCAGTCCTGTTCGTGCAGGAAGCTCCGTTCAACAACTTCTGGCTGATGGTCATCCTTATCTGGATCCAAACCGGCTTTGCCATGGTCATTCTCTCGGCGGCCATCAAAGCAGTGCCGTCGGAGTACCTCGAGGCGGCCCGGGTCGATGGCGCCACCGACTCCCAGATTTTCTGGCGAATCATCCTGCCCCAGATCTACCCAACCATCGGTGTGGTAGTCACCACCATCATCGTGGTGGTCATGAAGGTCTTCGACATCGTCAAGGTCATCACCAACGGCCAGTTCGATACCCAGGTTCTGGCCAACCAGATGTTCAGCGAAGCATTCCTGTTCAGCGATAAGGGTGTCGGTTCGGCCCTTGCGATCGTGCTGTTCCTGTCGGTGCTGCCTGTGATGTTCTACAACATCCGTCAGATGCAGAAGGGGGCGTAGCGATATGGCTTCTACCCAGTTTCCGGGCACCCGCGGTGTCGGCAAAGCCATCTACCGAGTGCTGTCGGGTATTCCTACCGGCGCCCTATGGTTCGTCGTCGTCATCTGGAGCATCCCCACCTTCGGGCTTGCCGTCAACTCGTTCCGGGGTCGCGACGACCAACGTAACTCGGGCTGGTGGACCGTGTTCTCCGACGAAGGCGGTACGTCGCTCGACAACTACGAGACCGTGCTCACAGCGTCGTCGACCAACTCGATTCTTGAGTCGTTGGCCAACTCGTTCGCTATTGCCATTCCGGCCACCATCATCCCCATCGCGATTGCCGCCTTTGCTGCTTATGGCTTCGCCTGGATCGATTTCAAAGGCCGCGAGTGGGCGTTTATCGCCACCGTGTCGTTGCTGGCGGTGCCGCTTCAGGTAGCGCTTATCCCGCTCCTTCAGCTGTACTCGGGCGGCGCACACCTCACGCTTCCGTTGATGGATAAGACCCTCACGCTTATTCCCGACTTTGGGCTTGCTGGCACCACCACCGCGGTATGGCTCACCCACACCGGCTTTGGTCTGCCGTTCGCGATCTTCCTGCTTCACAACTACATCTCGGGTCTCCCCAAAGATGTTTTCGAGTCAGCACGAATCGACGGCGCCGATCACTTCACCATCTTCTGGCGCATCGTGTTGCCGTTGTCGGTGCCGGTTCTGGCGGCGTTTGCCATCTTCCAGTTCCTGTGGACCTGGAACGACTTCCTCATCGCCAACACGATGATCGGCGCGCAGCGCACCGAGCAACCCACCACCATTGCCATCGCCAACCTTGCCGGTGACTATGGCCGGAACGAGCATCTGCTCGCCGCTGGTGCCTTCGTGCAGGCGTTCTTCCCGCTGGTCGTGTTCTTCTCGCTTCAGCGTTACTTTGTGCGCGGCCTCCTCGCCGGTTCGGTGAAGGGCTAAGTTTCACGGCGTGTCACAACCTGAAGGCCCCGACGATCCGGAACGGTTCGTACGAACCGATTCGGTCGGGGTGGGGCCGCACCCCGAGCCCTGGCCCGACGATGCCCGACTCGACCCCGAGCTGCTGGCCGGTGGCGACAAACGCAACGTCGTCGACGGCTACCGGTACTGGAGCCGAGAGGCCATCGTCGCTGACCTCGATACCCGGCGCCATGGTTTCCATGTGGCGGTCGAGAATTGGGAACACGACCTCAACATCGGCACATTGGTTCGTAACGCCAATGCGTTTTTGGCGGCCGAGGTTCATATCGTCGGGAAGCGGCGCTGGAACCGGCGGGGAGCCATGGTGACCGACCGCTATCAGCATGTTCGCCATCACCCGACTATCGACGAGTTTGTCGAATGGTCCCGTGAGCATGATGTGCCCATCGTCGGCGTCGACAATCTGCCAGGGTCGGTGCCGTTCGAGCGCGTCGAGCTACCCGAAGTATGTGTGCTGCTTTTCGGACAAGAAGGTCCCGGACTCTCCGAAGCGGCACGCGAAGCGGTTTCGCAGGTGTGTTCGATCAGCCAATTCGGCTCGACCCGCAGCATCAACGCCGGGGTCGCCAGCGGCATCGCCATGTACACGTGGCTCCAGCAACACGTGCTGAACCAGCCGTAGAGTTCCCGTTCGGCCTGGCCGGCTTAGCGGAGCGTTGCCGTGGCCTGCATGGCTAGGCCTCCACCGGGTGTCGCCGCCCAAAGCTCGATGGTGTTGCCCGAGTCGTCGGCTTCGCTGGGGCTGCCGTTGATGGTGAACGGCGCCGTGTCGAACAGCGGCGACATGCCACGGAACGAGAACGTTGCCAGCTGGCGACCGGTCTGAGTGACCGCAAGGTCGGCGAGCAGAGTGGCCGTGAGCGGCCCGTGGAACACCAGCCCTTCGTACCCCTCGACATCTCGTGCATAGTCGCGGTCGTAGTGGATGCGATGGGAGTTGTTGGTGAGCGCCGAATAGCGAAAGAGCAGTACCGGCGACGGCTCGATGGCCCGAGACCAATGCGCGTTGTCGGGCGCTGGCTTGGGCTGGGGCTTCGGCGCGTCGGGCGCAGGATCGTCGCGGTACACCAAGTCCTGCTCTTCGAAAATCTTTACCTCGCCGTCGACGGTGAGTTCGTGGTGCACGGTGACGAAGCACAGCGTGCCCGAGCGCCCCTCTTTGATCACGATGTCGTCGACCGTGGAGGTCTTGGTCACCGCATCACCGAAGTGAATATCGGCATGGAAGGTAAGGCGGCTTCCGGCCCACATCCGTCGGGGGAGTGCCACCGGCGGAAGAAACCCGCCCCGTTTCGGGTGGCCGTCACGGCCGTGTTCGCTGAGCGGCACCGACTCGAGGTGAGCAACCACGTGCCACATCGCCGGAAGCGGGTCGCCTTCGGTCAGGCTCTCGGTCTGGTCGAGCGCATGGGCAAGCCGCTGGAAATGCGCAGTCGACATGACCTCGGTGGAGGTCTGCGTGCCGCACTTCCACGCCAAGAGCGTGTCGAGGTCGTTTGTTGGTTCGGTCACGGTTGACCTCTCCGAGCGCTACGCGAAGTCGGCTTCGGTGGGAACCGGAACACCCGGCCGGTAGTAGGTGAACAACTCGGTGATGAGCTCGGCGATGCCGTCGGTCTCGAACCCGTCGAGATCGATGGTGATGACGTTGCTGTTCACGTGGAGCGCATCGACGCCGCCGCGGGCAAACAGCCGGCGGGCGAGTTCGTCGGCCGGGCGATCGCCCACGACCTCTTCACCCTTGACGTATCGTTCGTGGCCCATGCCGGTGATGCTGCGATTGATCTCGTAACGCACAACACCTGCACGTGACGAGGGCTTCTCAAGAACGGTTACCGGCTGACCCATGGGTTAGATACTACCGGCGGTGTCGACGTCAGTGGGTATTCGGACGTGCTCGGCCCGCCAGCGGAGAACGGCCAGGCTCAGACCAACCGCCACAAACGACAGCACGGTGTGGACCACTTTGAAGCCAAGGCTCTCGTCGGCGAGTAGGTTGGTGACCAGACGAACCGACCACCACAGGATTGTCACGACCGCGATGATGCTGACGTAGTTGCCAAGAAACCGGTTGGCCCCGATGGCCACCATCGGAATCGAAGCGGCCACCACAAGAAACGCTCCCGCGATGCCCGCCGCCCTGGCAGTTTCTGATGAGGTCATTGAGCTGTCGCCAAAAACGTTGTTGAGCCTTGTGAACCATACAAACAAGGTCCAAACCACAAAGGCCCACAACAGCTTGGTCATCGCCCCTATCGTGGCCCAGTCGCGCAGGGTAGTGGCGGCTTTCCAAAAGTAATTTCGTGCGTTCTTACTGAACCCTGTTTAGAGAATCTGTTCAGAGGATCTCGTCGAGTGCGACGGCACGGCCTTCGTCGATACTGACGTGCGCCGCGGTTCCGACGGCCACCGAAAGCAGGCCGTCAGCCAGGGTGACTTCGGGTTCGGTGCCGTTGAGAATCGCATCGCGAAGTTTGGTGTGTTCGATAAAGCTCGATCCGTGATGAAACCCAACATGGCCAACCGACTCATCGTGGACGCTTCGAACCTCGACATCGCCGATGTAGTGCTCGCCGCGTCGGCCGATGCGCATGATGTGTTCGGGGATAAGCGACTCGACCTTGCCTTTGTCGCCAACCACCGACAGTTCCTCCTGATTGAACGTGGCCTCGGCAAACATGTTGAGGTCGAGCAGGCCGCGCGCCCCCGAATCGAAATCGACGATGACGAAGGCGTTGTCGAGGATGTCGGGGGTCTCGCCGTCGTAGGACTCGTCGAGATGGTTCACGCTTTGTCCGCCGGAGGCGAACACCCGAACCGGTTTGGCCTGGGTGATGTGATTCATCAGGTCGAAGTAGTGGCAGGTTTTTTCCACCAGGGTTCCGCCGGTATTGCGGCTGAACCGGTTCCAGTCGCCGACCTTTTCGAGAAACGGAAAGCGGTGTTCGCGAATGGCCACCATGTGAATGGTGCCGACGGTTCCAGAGTGCACCTCTTCGATCAACGCCGTAACGGGCGGCATGTACCGGTACTCGAGCCCAACCCACACGATGCCTTTGTGGTCGGCCGCCTTGTCGATGACCACGTTGCAGTCGTCGACGGTGGTACACAGCGGCTTCTCGACCAGCATGTGATGATCGGTTTCGAGCGCATCGCTCACCACATCGACATGGGTCATGTTGGGCGACGCAATGACTAGCGCATCGCACAGCCCAGAGCTCAGAAGATCCTGGTAATCGGAGAAGGTGACGACCTTCCCATCGGCTGCATCGACGCCAGCATCGAGCGACGGTTGGTGCGGGTCGGCGAGCGCAGTTACCACCGTTCCGTCGACCGCATTGAGGTTCTCAATATGTTCGACCCCCATCATCCCGGAGCCGATGATTCCGTAGCGGATGGTGTCGGAAGGCGGTGTCGTTGCGGGGTTACTCACAACGATATTGTACGCCGGGTGAACGACTCTCTCCTTAACAGCAACCAACGGCAACTCGGCCAGTTTTTGGTCGGTCCACTGTCGTATGGGCTTTGGCGATTTACCACCGACGACGTCGCCGAAGCGCACGCGCTGATCGAGACGGCGCTCGATGCCGGAATGAATCTCATCGACAACGCCGATGTCTATGGCCTCGACTACGGGGGCGCCGGATTTGGTGCCAACGAAGACCTGCTAGGCAAGGTCCTGGCTCAGGCGCCGCAGCTTCGCGACCGGATGGTGCTGGCCAGCAAAGGCGGCATCATGCCGCCCGTTCCCTACGACTCCAGCCCCGGCTACCTGGTCGAGGCCTGCGACGCTTCGCTTCAGCGGATGGGGGTCGACACCATCGATCTCTACCAAATTCACCGGCCCGATATGTTTGCCCACCCGGCCGACACGGCGGCTGCCCTCGCTGGGCTGCGCGAGGCCGGCAAGATTCGCGAAGTCGGTGTCAGTAACTACACCGCCGACCAGTACGACGCGCTGGCCAAGCACTTGCCGTTTCCGATCGCAGCGACCCAACCGCAGTTCTCGTGCGCCCACCTCGACCCCATGCGCGACGGCACGTTCGATCGTGCAATGCGCGACGGCGTGGTGCCGTTGGCGTGGAGTTCGCTTGCCGGCGGTCGCCTTGCCACCGGCGACGATGTTCCGGCCGACCTCATTGCGGTGCTCGACCGACTCGCCGAACGAGAAGGCGTCGACCGGGCGGCCATCGCCATCGCCTTTGTGTTGGCCCACCCGTCACAACCAGTGGCCATCATTGGATCGCAGAACCCCGATCGCATACGTGCCGCTACGGCCGCTCTTACCGTCAACCTCAACCGCGCCGACGTGTATGAGATCGTCGTAGCAAGCGATGGAGTGCCACTGCCGTGAGTGCAGGTACCGATCGATCGCCGGTCGAAGTTTCGTGGTTCGCCGCGCTATGCGACGACGACTACGAGTTCCTCGGGGTGCCCAACCCCGACCTTGCCAGCTCGTGGCCCCATTGCCGCGACATCACCTTGGCCGCGGACCGCAATGGCTTCGACAACATCTTGCTGCCCTCGGGGTACGCCCTAGGAATCGACAGCGTGTCGTTCGCCGCCGGCGTGGCGCCGCTCGTCGAGCAGATCGAGCTGTTGCTCGCCGTGCGAATGGGCGAGATGCATTTGCCGCAGCTGGCCCGCCAGCTCGCCACCATCGACCAGATGCTCAATGGTCGGCTCACCATCAACATCATCAGCAGCGATATCCCTGGCGAGGCGCTCGAATCGGAGCCCCGCTACCAGCGCACACGCGAGTGGATGCAGGTGCTTCGTTCGCTCCTCGACGGCGAATCCATCGATTTCCACGGCGATTTCGTCGAACTCACCATCGACCCGCCTCGTGTCGGAACCGTTTCGGGAACGTGCCCGCCGTTCTACTTCGGTGGGTTCTCACCGGCCGCCAAGGACGTCGCTGCCGAGTTCGCCGACGTGTTCCTCACTTGGCCCGACACCGTTGCCTCGGTTGGGGAGACCGTCGCCGAAATGCGGGGTCTCGCCAGCGGGTATGATCGCGAGCTTCGCTGCGGGCTTCGAGCCCACATGATCGTGCGGGAAACCGAAGACGAGGCACTCGAGGCAGCCGAGCGTTTGGTGAGCAAACTCGATGACGAAGTCGGTCAGGAGATCAAGAACCGGTCGCTCGACACGCAGTCGGCAGGTGTGGCCCGGCAGAACGCGCTTCGTGAGGCGGCGGGCGACGACTGGTTCGCCGAGCCGAATCTCTGGACCGGTGTCGGCCGGGCTCGCAGCGGCGCCGGTGCTGCAATCGTCGGTGACCCCGACCAGGTCGTAGCCAAACTGCACGCCTACCAGGATGTAGGCGTCGAAGCGTTCATCTTGTCCGGCTACACCCACCTCGCCGAGTGCGACCTGGTAGCCGAACACGTCCTCCCCAACCTCAACCACGCCCCGATCAATTGGTCGTAGAAGCAACTATTCAGATCGACGCCTATCAATATGAATAAGGTGTCTGGAATAAGGGTCTGAAACCGTCTTTCGTTTTGTGCGTTGGTTATCGAACGAAGTGTGCGGATGCGTCGGGGGCGATGTCTCTGAGTAGCTCGTGGGGGCGGGGCACGAACTGGTCGGCGAGGATGTGTGGTGAGCTGATGCGGTCGGCGCGAAATAGTCGCTGTTCATCGGCGTTGGTATCCCATGCAATGACGTACCACATTGGGGCTCGCACCAGCAGGCCATGAGGCTCAGCGACGCGCTGGGTGCGGTTCCCCTGCCGGTCGTGGTAGCCAAAGCCCAAGAGGTGTTGTTGGCTGAAGGCCGTCTCAAAGACCCTCGCCAGCAGTGGATCGATCCGACCTTCGCGGCGCATCGATGCTGATGATGGTTTGCCGATAAGGATCCGCATCATGAGGTCTTGAAGTTGGCGAGCCCGGCCAAAGGGAAGCGATGCCTCAATCTTGGCGAGTGCGTCGTTGGCCCCGGATGCAAAAGGCATCCACGGCATCGACTGGGCGATCGCCACCGACAAAACGAGGGCAACGACATCGTCGCCCGCCAACTGCGATGTCACCATCACCGACGATGGTTCGAGATGTACGCCGCCGCCGGGGCCCGACATGGCCGATACCTCGAAACCCCGATCTCGGAGTCGGTTGAGGTCGCGCAGGATGGTGCGAGTCGAGACCTCGAGTCGTTCGGCAAGTTCTTCGGCGCGCCAATCGGCTCGCGAGCGAAGGAGTCGGAGCAGCTCATCGTGGCGGTCAGCCATCATCTCACCAGTCTAGAAACAATGACTGACAACTTCTGTCATGAATAAGCACTACGTTGACTTCACAACGCAATCGCTACGTCGAGGAGACATCACAGATGCAACGGACCCCAGTAAATCCATGGCCATGGTCACTGAACTTTGGTTACAACCAAGCCGAGATCATTGAGGGCGCAAGTCGTCAGTTGGTTTGCGCCGGACAGACCTCGGTTGATGGTGAGGGAAACCCACAGCACGCCGACGACATGCGAGCCCAGATCGCCTTGGCGCTCGACAACCTCGAGGCGGTTCTGGAGGGCGCCGGTATGACCCTGGCAAACATCACCCGACTCGGCGTGTACGTCACCGATGTCGATGCGGCGATGAAGAACTTCGATGTGCTCGGGATGCGGTTTGGGCCGACGGGCAACACTCCGCCAATGACGCTGCTCGGCGTGAACCAGCTGGCGATCCCCGGTCTCATGTTCGAGATCGAGGCAACGGCGGCCGATTGATTCGTTCGGCATCGCTTGGGTACGTAACGATTCGGTGATGGCTTCGAACGGTGACCTCGGCGACCCACGAGTTCGACTCGCCGAGATGCGTACCGCGGCGCTTCGGCGAGCAGCGAGCTTGGCGAAGAGTTTCGACGGCATCGTTGAGGCCGCTCGCGATGTGGCCACCGATGACGAGCATGACCCCGAGGGCCACACGATTGCCTGGGAGCGTCAGCAGGTGTCGGCACTGCTCGACGACACTCGGGCAACGCTGGCAGAGATCGAGGCTGCCGAGCAGCGAGTGAGCGACGGGAGCTACGGGGTCTGTTTCACCTGCGGTGAGGAGATAGCCCCCGCCCGCATAGAGGCCCTACCAGCAACGGCCTATTGCGTTAGCTGCGCCGTCTAAACACGACACTGGTGTCAGACACGAGTGTCGCGACGACCAAGAGGTGGGAGTCGTGCCGGAGCGGATGCGGAGGCCGAGGTAGAAGCCGAAGCCCGATAGCGAAGCGAGGAGAGAGCGAGCTAGCGAGCGAACGACCAAGAGGTGGGAGTCGTGTCGGAGCGAAGGCGGAGACCGAGACGAGCGCGGCGGGACGTAGCGAAGCGCGGGAGCGGAGAAGCGCAGCGCCGGAGCGAGCAAATGTTAAAGCGCGGCGCCGGTGCTGTGGTCGAAGAAGTGGATTCGGGCGGCATCGACGGCCACTTCGATGGTGTCGCCGAGGCGGACGCCGCTGCGGGGGTTGAATCGGGCTACGCAGCTTGAGCCTTCGCCGGTTCCTACCTCTTCGACGGCGTCGGGGTCGCCAGTGGCGGCTGCTTTGGCGTCGATGTTGAAGTGGACCATGATCTCCGAGCCGAGGGATTCGAGGAGGACGACCTCCGAGGTGAATCGCTGGTTGGCGGGGTGATCGGGCTTGAGCGATGCGTCTTCCATGTCTTCGGGGCGGATGCCTGCGGAGATGGGTCCGCCGCAGCGTGCCTGGAGCTCGGTGTTCTCGTCGAAGACCGAGCGAGGGAGATGGAGATCCATGCTTCCGAGGGTGAGGGTTGCACCGTTGTCGTCAAGGGCTCCGAGACGTGACTCGTAGATGTTCATCGAGGGGGAGCCAATGAAGGCGGCAACGAAGATGTTTGCAGGGTGGTCGTAGAGGTTCTGGGGGCTGTCGACCTGCTGGAGGTAACCGTCCTTAAGTACGGCAACCCGGTCGCCCATGGTCATGGCTTCGACCTGGTCGTGGGTGACGTAGACGGTGGTGACGGCGAGGTCGCGCTGAAGGCGGGCGATCTCGGCTCGCATCTGCACCCGGAGTTTGGCGTCGAGGTTTGAGAGCGGCTCGTCCATGAGGAACGCCGATGGCTGGCGCACGATGGCGCGGCCCATGGCGACCCGCTGGCGCTGTCCACCGGAGAGTTGGCCAGGCTTGCGATCGAGATATTCCTCGAGCTCGAGAATTTCGGCGGCGTGGCGGATCCGCTCGGTCATTTCGGACTTGGAGACTTTGGCAAGTTTGAGTGAGAAGCCGATGTTCTCGCCAACGGTCATGTGGGGATAGAGCGCGTAGTTCTGGAACACCATGGCGATGTCGCGGTCTTTGGGGGCGACATCGTTGACGACAGTGTCGCCAATGGTGAGGGTGCCGCCGGAGATTTCTTCGAGGCCGGCGATCATGCGGAGTGCAGTGGATTTACCGCAGCCGGAAGGGCCGACCAGGACGAGGAATTCGTTGTCGGCGATTTCGAGGTCGAGGCCGTGAATAGCTTGGACTCCGTTTGGGTAGATCTTGTCGATCTTGTCGAGAACTACGGTTGCCATCTTGTGTGAACCCCCCAGGTTTTGCTTTGCCGTCTACTGATCAAAGCGATGTATCGGCAATGTTACCTCATCGGGGCGGCGAGGTCGAAGGGAGCGAAAGGCAAGGATCGTTGCAATTGCAACATGGCGAAAAATATTCTGAAAGAATGTGTGAGATTTTGTTCGAAAACTGAAAGCGCTTTCAGTGGAGGGCTTGACGAGAGTCGAACAAGTGTTCGATACTCGTGGGTCCATGGTTTCACCAAAGCTTGCCGCACTTCCCGCCGATGTTTTGGCCAAAATCGCCCCGATTACCCTCGCCAGCGATCAGTTGTTACCACTTTCGCCGGCACTATCTGCGGTTGTTCCCTGGGCGGGGCTTCGGCGCGGGACGTCGGTATCGGTGCAGGGGGCTCCCGGGTTGGGGGTCACCTCGTTGGCGTTGGCGTTGGTCGCTGAGGCTACATCGCAGGGCTCTTGGGTAGCCGTTGTTGGTGTACCCACCTGCGGGCTCGGGGCGGCGGTCGAGCTGGGGGTCGCACCCGAACGGCTGGCCATTATCGATCAACCTGCCCCGGCCGAGTGGCCCGCAGTTGTGGGCGCGCTCCTCGGTGCGGTCGACCTGGTAGTGGTGTCGCCGCAGCATCGGTTGCGCCCCGCCGATCAGCGACGTCTTCTTTCTCGCGCACGCGAGCGGGGAACGGTGGTGGTGTCGGTCGGTGCTGAACCCATTGGGAGTACCGATCTGGGATTTACGATCACCGGGGCTCACTGGCATGGTCTGGGCCAGGGGCACGGATATCTGCGACGGCGCGACATCGAGTTGCGGATCGAGGGACGCCGCGAAGCATCGCGGCCCCAGACCGTGTACCTGCGGTTGCCGGGCTCTTCGGGCAACATTGAAATCATTGACGACCTCGAGTCTGCCGAGACCGGAACCCAGAACAGGGCTGGGGGAGAGGTTGTGTCGTTGCCGGTCCGCCGGCGGCGGGTTGGATCTTCATGAGTTCGTCACCGATACGAACGTTGGCGGTTTGGTGCGCCGACTGGCCCGTCGTCGCCGCTGGCGGCGACCCAGCGCGGCCTTCGGCGGTACTCGCTGCCAACCGGGTCATCGCCAGTTCGCCTGCTGCCCGAGAGTTGGGGGTTGTGCGCGGACTCCGCCGTCGCGAAGCCCAAGGACGCTGTCCCGAATTGGTGATAACCGAACGCGATATCAGCCGCGAAGCTCGGGCATTCGAACCGGTTGTTGCCGCTGTCGAAGCGTTCACCCCTCGTATCGAGCTCACCCGTCCGGGACGCTGTGCGTTTCCCACCCGAGGTCCGGCCCGGTACTTCGGCGGCGACCATGCCCTAGCCGACCTGGTTGTCGATGGGGTGTCGGTTGTGTTGAACAAACAAACCTTTTGTCGAGTCGGAATCGCCGATGGTCCCTTTGCGGCCGAACTTGCCGCCCGGTATCGGAACGACGCATCGTCCGGGGCGATGGTGGTGCCGGCCGGCGACTCGGCATCGTTCCTGGCACCGTTAGCTATCACCACCCTTGAACGGCCCGAGCTCACCACCGTGCTCACCCAGCTCGGAATCCGAAGCCTCGGCGACTTTGCTCAGTTGCCCGCTGCCGATGTTCTTGCCCGTTTCGGCGACGAAGGTTTGCGGGCCCACCGGTTGGCTTCCGGACTCGACGAACGTCCGCCTGATACCCAAAAACCCCCTGCCGACCTCACTTTTGTTTCCGAGATCGATCCGCCCGCGCACCGAGTCGACCAAGCGGCATTCGTGGCTCGAGCTCTTGCCGAACAACTCAACGACGCTCTCGACGCTCTGGGCGGTGTTTGTATCAATGTGGCTATCGAGGTCGAGACCGAACACGGCGAGCAGCAGGTTCGACTCTGGCGCCATGAAGGAGCATTGTCGGCAGCTGCCATCGTCGATCGTGCCCGCTGGCAGATCGAAGGATGGCTCAACGGAAGCGAAGCTTCGCGGCCCACCGGCGGGTTGATTCGTATGGCGTTGGCTCCCGAGGAAGTGGTTGCGGCGAAAGGTCGTCAACTTGGCTTCTGGGGCGAAGCGACCGAACTCGACGAGCGGGCGATTCGAGCACTGACCCGGGTGCAGGGCTTGCTGGGGGTCGAAGCGGTTTGGGTTCCCGAACCTGCCGGCGGGCGTCACCCTCGCGAACAGATTGCGCTGGTGCAGATGGCCACCACCGACCTGGCCACCCGGATCGAGAACGCTTCGGCTCGCCGTCAGGCGCAGCCCGAGGCCAACTTGCCTCCCTGGCCGGGGCGACTTCCGTCGCCGTCGCCGGGAGTGGTTTTTCAGTCGTCGCTTCCGGTTGCCGTGGTTGGAGCGGACGGCGATGCCGTAGCGGTCGATGGTCGAGGGGAACTCTCGGGCCCGCCGGGCCGGTTAGTGATTCCCGGGAACCCGTCCATCGATATTGTGGCGTGGGCTGGCCCGTGGCCTATCGACGAACGCTGGTGGGATCATCGCACCCGTCGCCGGTGCGCTCGGCTTCAGGTGGTGACCAACGATGATGTCGCTCGACTCCTGGTGCTCGAAGGGGGAGCCTGGTTTGTCGAAGCGCTCTATGACTAAAGCGGGCTGCGACAAACCGAGCCCTACTGTGAGTTGAGCATCGTTTGCAGCGCCCGACGGTCAACTTTTTGATTCGCGTTGCGCGGATATTCGGCAACGATCTCGAGCGCCTCAGGCAACTTGTACGCAGCGAGCGACGACTTCCCGTGGTCGCGAAGCGATTTGAGGTCTGGTGGGTTGTCGACGTCGGTCGGTACCACGGCTGCGACCCCGATTTCGCCCATAACCGGATCAGGACGCGGCACAACGACCACTTCGGCAACGCCGGTGTGGGTGCAAAGTACCGACTCGACCTCCATCGGGTACACGTTGTATCCGCCCCGAATGAACATCTCCTTCACCCGTCCGGCCAGGTGAAAAAGACCCGTCTCGCTGGTTTGGGCAAGGTCGCCGGTGCGTAGCCAGCCATCGACCAGGGTGTCGGCGGTGGCCTCGGGGTCGTTCCAATACTCCGACATCACCGCCGGCGATCGGAGCCACAACTCGCCGATCTGACCATGCGGCAGCGGATTGCCATCGTCGTCGCGAACCTCGGCATCGACACCGGGGCGAGGGCGTCCAATGGAGTGCAGTGTTTCGAACTCGTCTGCGTCGGGAGCGGTGCCCAAACCAATACCGCCGCTCTCGGTCGACGAGTAGCGAATGAGATAGCTGGCGCCGAATCGTTCGCGGGCCTCAGCCACCAGCGCCGGTGGTGATGCAGCAGCCCCAGCGACGATGGTCGTAACCGCCGAGAAGTCGTAGTCGTCAAAGCTGGGGTGGGCGAGTAGTAGTGCGATTTGGGGAACCACCCCTGCGACGGCCGGGATGCGGTAGGTGTGGAGCAGTTCCAGTACTCGCTCGGCCCGCCATCGATGTTGCAAATGGGTGGTGCTGCCGCTGGCCAAGAGCCACGGCCATTTGGTCATGAATCCAACGTGGGCAAACTCGGTGGGTGCAATGGCATGTCCTCCAGCGCCCCATGCACCTCCCGTGTCGAGTTGTCGGATGGCTTCGAGCTGTCGGTTGGTGAATAGTGCGCCTTTGGGTTCGCCGGTAGAACCCGAGGTGAAACACAACGCAACTTTGCGATCCGGGTCGAAAGGCAGTGCCGCTGGCGACTTGTTTGGCACCCGTAGTTCGGCCAGAAGCTCGTCGACCCCCGACGCCACCTGGGTGAGAAGCACCTCGCTTGCCGGGTTTGGGGTGTCGGCCGGCAGTTCGTCGACGAGGGAAGCGTGAACCTCGGCGGTGGTGAGCAACAGGTCGGGCTGGGTGACGGCTAGAACCGAACGTTGCTCGCGTGGCTGGTACCTCGGGTTGATACCGGCGGTGAGGGCACCGACCTTGGCCAGCGCCCCGTAGGCGACGAGGTAGTCGATAGTGGACGGCAGGAGCAGGGCCACCACCGACCCTTCGCCTATGCCGCGCCGAGTTAGCCCCACCGCAGCTTCATCGGAAGCCTGGTGAAGCTCGCGGAACGAGATCGCCCAGCCATCCGCGCTGACGTAGGCATGCTGGTCGCCGAGTCGGAGGGCGGCGTCTTGAATCACCTCAGGGAGCACGAGCAGACCGTAGTCGTAACCAGGTCGAAGCCGTTCAAACTAGGGACAAACAACCCGCTCCGATACGATCCGGTCGTGGATTTCCAGCTGTCCAAGGAAGAACAGAACTTTGCCGACGAGGTTCGTACCTGGCTCGAAGAGCATCTGGTTGGTGACTTCGCCGACCTGCGAGGTCGCGGAGGCGTTGGCCAGGAGGACATCCCGGTCGAGCTTCAGATGGCGTGGGAGAAAGAGCTTGCTACCGGTGGCTGGCTGGGACTGGGCTATCCCGAAGAACTGGGCGGCCGCCAGGTCAGCTTGTTCGAGCAGGTGACGTTCTTCTCCACCTACGTTGAAGCGAAAGCTCCCGGCCGAATGCCCAACATGGGTGTGACCCTTCTCGGCCCGACGATCGTCGGGTACGGCACCGAAGAGCAGAAGCAGCGGTTCGTTCCCCCGATTCTTCAGGGCGACGAGTGGTGGTGTCAGGGGTATTCCGAGCCCGACGCCGGCTCCGACCTGGCCAACGTTGGTACCCGTGCGGCATTGGAAGGTGACCAGTGGGTTATCAACGGTCAGAAGGTGTGGACATCGCTTGCTCAAACCAGTGACTGGTGTTTCGTCATAGCCCGTACGCAGCCGGGAACCGAACGTCACGCCGGGCTGTCGTATCTGCTCGTCGAGATGGACCAGCCCGGAGTCGAGATTCGCCCCATCGTGCAGATCACGGGAGGTATCGAATTCAACGAAGTGTTCTTCAGTGATGCAGTCACGGCGAAAGAAAACATCGTGGGCGATGAGGGTGCTGGTTGGGCGGTAGCGATGGGCACGCTCGGGTTCGAGCGAGGGGCATCAACGCTGGGCCAACAAATGACCTACCAAACCGAACTCAATGAGCTGCTGACGTTTGCGAAGAACACCGGTGTCAACGCCGACCCGGTGCTTCGGCAGGAATTGGCGGCGGCGTACAGCACGCTCGAGATCATGCGATTCAACAACCTGCGGATGTTGAGTGTGGAAGGTTCGGGTGGCGTGCCGGGCCCCGAAACCTCGATCGGCAAGCTGTACTGGACCAACTGGCACCGAATGCTTGGCGAGCTTCTGATGAAAGCGCGCGGCGCGAGCGCCATGATTGCTGGCGACGGGGCACTCGGGGAGATCTACGAGATCGACGCGATGCAACGCACCTTTCTGTACAGCCGAGCGCACACGATCTACGCAGGAAGTAATCAGGTGCAGCGCAACATTTTGGGTGAGCGGGTTCTCGGCTTACCGCGCGAGCCCCGGCCCTAACACCAGTCGGTTACGAGTCGTCCTCGACCGGCAGTGCTGTCAGCGGGCGAAACGACGAACGGTTGCCGTCGAGCGGCACGAAGCAGTCGCGCTCGGGTGTGGGGCAGAACCCCGAGCTCCAACG
>CALJDK010000029.1 GCA_938023735.1 uncultured Acidimicrobiales bacterium | reverse complement strand
TACTTGTTCCCGGCCAACTTTGTGCAGGCCATGACCGACCACGTGTACGTGCACACCATCATTCCCACCGGCCCCGGCACCTGTGTGTTCCATTGCATGATGCTGGTTCCGCCGACGCCTCCGGCCAAAGATGCCGACAAGGCGGCTCGCTACTGGCGGGCCAACTACGACGTCGTCCGTACCGTGTTCGACGAAGATTTCAAGATTGGCGAGGGCATCCAGAAGGGTTTCGCTGCCGGAGCCAACGACGACGTCATCTTCGGAAAGTACGAGGTCGGTCTGCACTACGGCCAGAAGGCCATCGATGCCGCGCTCGCTGGCGATGTCGTCGTGCCTCAGCAAACCTGATCACGTGCTTTGCCTCAACCAGGGTTGAAGTACAGGGTCATGTGATCTTGGGTCATACGTGCAATGTAGCTATTCGCTCGGCCAGCGCTTCATCGGTGGCGAACAGCACTCCCCGATGGTTCATGAACGTGGAGTCAGCGCGGTTCAGGTCGAGAGCATCGCCGTGCATATCGGTTGCGATGGCGCCGAATTCGCGAAACAAACAGGCCGTTGCGGCAAAGTCCCAGAGGCTGCCGCCGCCGGTTGGCTTGGGAAACTTGAAATAGCAGGCCCGCGGATTGGCCAGCACGCCACATGCGTTCAGTACCGCACCGGCAGATGCATGGAATCGCACGCCACTGAGACCTTGTGCGTGGGCAATCTGCTCGAGGCCGTCGACCACTATGTCGTGGCGCTCCAGTATCTCGAAGCTTCGGTCAACGAACACCGAAAGTACCTCTGCCGTTTTCTGCGTTTCGGTCGACAAGTTCTTCCCGTCACGAAAAGCCCCGTCACCTCGGATGGCATGCAACAGCGTCGCCTCGACCGGGTCGTAGATAACGCCGATCCAGGGCGTACCGTCCCGCCCGACGAGCGCGATCGATACTGCATAGCCGGGCACACCTTCGATGAACGGCAGGGTTCCGTCGAGCGGGTCGATACACCAGAAGTAGTCGGCGGTATGGCGGCCGCCGTCGTCGGCTTGCTCTTCAGTAAGCAGCCCGAGTTCGAATCGTTCGAGGGTCGGCGCCAAGGTGTCGAGGATGATTCGTTCGCTGGCGCGGTCGATGTCGGTCACTACCTGCGATGCCAGGCTGCCGTGCCCAGGCTTGTGTTCAGCAGTGCCGGGAGCTGACTCAGCGATCATTTGCCCCGATGCTGACGCTGCCGTGATCGCAACGTCTGCCAATTCGTTCAGCTCAACCTTGGAGAGTTTCACAGACCCTCCAAGACTTCGTTGGCGAGCCGCTCGCTGTAGCGGTGGAGCTTCCAGTGGCCGGGGCTCCAACCTTGCAGGAACCGATAGAAGTCGGTCCAGGCCACCGGGTAGAGGGCCCGCCAGTCGTCCTCGAGCGCAGCGAAGTCGAGCGCCTTGCCGGTTCGCTCCAGCGCAGCTTCAAGGAGCGCGAAGTATCGATCGAGTAGCTCAGGGGCCTGCGCCTCGCTCTCATCCTCGTCGAGGCAACTGCTGATGAAGTAAGCCACGTCTTTCATACCGCAACCGCCACCGACGTACTGGAAATCGACCGCGGCCGCCTGCGTACCACCAGCGCTGAAGCAGAAGTTTGCCAGCTTGGCGTCGCCGTGGACGAAGGTTTGGAACGGACTGCTGCGAAGCCGCTGGTCGATAGCGGCAGCCGCCGCCTTGAGTGGGCCGTCATCGAGCACGGCGAGTTCGTCGGGGCGGGTTTCTAGGTGCCAATACGTCCCGGTGGGCCATAACCCATCGGGCTGAGCGCCCATAAACGTGGCGTGGAAGTTGGCCAGCCATACAAGGCAAGCATCGAGTTCGGCTTGGGTAACGAAGTGACGCCGCCCGGCGAAGCCCGACGCATCTAGGTCCTCCATGACCATGATGACCTCATCGTCACGAGTCTCAAGCACAAGCCTCTGAGGCACCCGGCACTTGTCGGAGCACTCTGGCGCATAACCCTCATACCAGGCCGTCTCAACCTGGTAGCTCTTCAGTTTGCGCTGGTGTGAGAGGTCGGAGTTCCAGCCGCGGGGATGGTCGCGCTCGTCAGGCCAGCGCACGTGCTTGACGATGACGCTGGGTTGCTCGCCACCTTCGAGAAAACACCGCACGATCTGCCCGTAGCCGCTCCAAAGGCTTTGCACGACTTCGGTGGCGGAAATCGTCGATGCACCCGTCGCCTGGAGAACCAGGGATTCAAGGTCGGCAGCAATCTGACCGGACCCGCTCACCAGCGGACGTCGAGTGCTTCGAGACCAAGGACGAAGTTTCCGGCCCGCTCGGGCTGAGGACCGCTTGGATCGGCAAGCTCGATATGGGGAAGGCGGTCGAGGAGTTCTTCGAACAGCACCCGTAGTTCGAGACGGGCCAACTGGGCCCCGAGACAGTAGTGCCGTCCGTTGGCCCCGAAGGCGACATGACGGGTCGACGACTCTCGTCGGATGTCGAACTCGTGCGGGTTCTCAAACACCGCAGGATCTCGGTTGGCTGCCAGGTAAAGCAACAACAGACGGTCGCCTTCGAGAATTGGTTGGCCTCCCAGTTCGAGATCGCGGGTTGCCGTGCGGTTCATGTTGCGCACCGGCGACACCCAGCGCAGCATCTCCTCGATTGCGCCGGGCAACAATGAGCGGTCCTGTTGAAGGGCCTCCCACTGATCGGGATGCAACAGGAGCGCTTCGAGTCCGCCCGACATGACATGACGGGTCGTTTCGTCGCCGCCGACCAGGATCAGCATTGTCTCGTAGATGAGATCCTCGGTCGATAGCGGCTCGCCGTCGGTGTGCATCAGCAGACTGATGAGGTCCTCGGCTTCAGGATCGGTGCGGGTGGCCATCTCGGCCATGATGTACTCGACCCACTCCATCACTGCGCCGTGCACTTCTTCGCGGATCTCTTCACCGCCGATGGCGAACAGGTCCGACCAGTGCAGCAGCTTGGCCTCATCGGCCAGCGGCAGGCCCATCAGCGTTGCAATCATCCGCAGGGGAATGGGCTTAGCGATGTCGTTGACGAAGTCGCACCGGCCCTGCTCGATCACCGCATCGAGCAACTCGGTGACCGTGCCTCGCAGGAAGTCCTCATGAGCGCTTACCCGGCGAGGGGTGAATCCCGAGCTGACGATGCGACGACGTCTGGTGTGATCAGGAGGATCGGCGTTGATCATCGACGGCACCGAGCTCTCGGGTCGGGATCCTTTGGCGCTGGTGAAGTCCTGCCAATTGGCTTCGATTCGGCTGACATCAGCGTGCCGAGTGATGGCCCACAGGCCAGTGTGATCGTCCCAATAGACCGGTGCGTTCTCGTGCATCCAGTCGATCGCCGGCATGGGGTTGGCGTTGAACTCGAGCCCCATCACCTCAAGGCCCTCTCGCACCGGATGTTCGGGAGTGCGGTGCACGATGGTCGAGGAATCGAATCGGTACAGCTCGGCCCGGTCAGCGTTCTCGCTCATAACCCGATGTTACTCACCACGCTGTGCGAGCCCTTTCTGAGTGCCGGCTCTTCAGAAGCAGTGTCACACCTCGTCTCTAGTCTCGGGGTTGTCGGGTTGGTTCTGTCGGCCTGGCGGGTGTTCGACTTCCGCACCTTTGTTGTTCTTGGTTGTCCTCTTCCCGAAAAGTCGCCCAGAACCCGGCCGTTCATTGGCTGTTCTGGGTCTCATGTAGAGGATTCCTTGTTATGTGCCAAGCCGCTCCAACCCCACCCGCTGTTTCTGATCGCCCGGTTCTCGAACAGCTCGTCGAGCTCGGCTGGGAAATCAACAACAACCACTACCGGGCCGTGCATCTAGCCGCCCGCTATGACAACTCCCTCCAATGGTTCAACGAAGGCCTCAAAAGCGCCGCCCTAGGAATCGCTAGAGAACTCGACATCCACAGCCGAACCGCCCGCGAATGGATACGAGTAGGACAAACACTCGCCTACCTACCCCTCATCGATCACGCCTTCGCCACCAACCAAATCTCCTACGCGAAAGCCCGCATCCTCACCCGCTACGCCGACGAACACAACGAACAACAACTCCTCGACCTCGCACACGACCGCAACGCCGACCAACTCACCACCGCCATCATCAGAGTCCTCGACCACGACGACCCCGACGACGACGCCAAAGACCAACGCCACTACGACTACCGAAGCTTCACCACCTACCTCGACGACGACGGCATGACCGTCCTACGAATCGTCCTCCCACCAGCCATCGCGAAACCAGTCATCGCCGCCGTCGACGAACTCGTCAAACAAATCGCCGCCACCCCCGAGACCCCCACCAACCACCCAACACCGAGTGACGACACAACCACCACCAGTGACCGAAACGGCCCCGCGGGACCACATCGCCCACCTGAACACAACACCCCCCAATCGAAGAAACGATCGTTACCGCTCACCCTCAAAGAACTCCGGCAACGCTGGCAACCCGACGACGAAGACGGCGGCTACCTACCCACCTATGACCAACAACGAGCCGACGCCTTCACCGTCCTGTTCCTCGGGTTACCAATCGCGCTAACCACCGAACTCGTCATCCACGTCACCGCCGACGGCAACACCTTCAACGACGGAACACCCCTCACCACCAACGCCATCACCCGCCAACTCGACAACACATACATAAGGCTGCTGCTCCACGACGCGCAACAAAACCCCATCGACGCCACCAACAAACGACGCCACCCCACCACCCGACAAAAACGGGTCGTATCAGCCAAACACCACCAAAGCGTCGACTGCGGCACCACCATCCTCATCGAATACGACCACAACCCCACCTACCAACAAACCGGCCACACCATCACCACCGAACTCGAACCCCGATGCGCCCCCTGCCACAAAGCACGACACCGAGCGGCCAACCAAACCAAAGCAGCCAATCAAGCGGCCGAGCAGTCATCGGACAGCGATCCCGTATTTCACCCTCGAAGGCGCCCAGTGCATGATGAGACACATGGAACCGACCTTTGATGTGGTGTGGCCCAAGTCGGCGATGGGCGTGCAGCAGCGTCGACAGGCCGATCGACTTCCCGCTCTCGATGGCAAACGGGTGGCGTTTCTCTGGGACTACGTGTTTCGGGGCGACGAACTGTTCCCCGTGCTCGAGCACGAACTCCGGCAGCGAATCCCAGGCATCGACATCGTCGGCTACGCCGAGTTTGGGAATCTCCACGGCTCGGACGAAAAGGAACGAGTTGGACGCCTCGGCGGCGAGCTCACCCGCCGCCAAGTCGACGCCGTGGTTTCAGGGATGGGTTGTTGAGGCAGCTGCACGCCCGCCGTGTTGCGGGCTTCGATTGCGGCGGAATCCGCTGGCATCCCCTCGGTGTCGATTGTTTGTGATGGCTTTCAGGGACAAGCACGAGCGACCGGCCGGGGCCATGGCTTCGACGGATTGCCCCTGGCGGTGACCGTTGGGCATGTCGATGCGCAGTCGGTCGAAGAGATGACGGCAAACTTTGTGGCCCACACCGTCGATCAGGTCATCGCTGGTCTCACCGGACCGGACACCAACGTTGGTTCGAGCACTACCGAACCTGCCGCCCTCGACGTGGTCGTAGGCGGATCCATCGATGACATCAATCGAGCGTTCGTCGAGCGTGGATGGACCGACGGCCATCCGGTGATTCCTCCCACTCGAGAACGAGTCGAGGCGTTTTTGGAAAGCTCGGGCCACGATCCGTGGAAGGTCCTGGGCGTTGCGTCATCGTCGGGGCGAGACCTCACCGTCTGGTCGATCGGGGTCAATGCGGTCATGGCCGGATGCAAGCCCGAGCATCTCCCGGTGCTGCTTGCCATCACCCAGATCCTCGCCGACCCGCACTACGGCGCTGAACACTCCGGGAACACCACCGGCGCCGATGCGCTGGTCGTGCTGAGCGGACCAAACACCAAAAAGCTCGGATTCGACTCGCGAGCCGGTGCAATGCGGGAGGGCAACCACGCTTGCACCAGCGTCGGCCGATGGCTCCGGCTGTACCTTCGCAATGTGTTCGGGTTTACCGCCGACGAGCACGACAAGGCCACGTTCGGCAACACCGCAAGGGTGGTGCTGGCCGAAGACGATGAGTGCCTGGCCGAGATCGGATGGCCGCCGCTGAGCGCAGAGTTCGGGCTCGACCCGGCTCACGACACCGTCACGATGGCCCGCATGAACAGCGGAACCATCGTCGGCAGCGTATTTGGCTCCACCCCCGAGGAGATCGTTCCCTACCTTGGCAACGGACTCGCTCGGACCGCCGCGTGGGATCTCACCCATGTGTACGGTCTAGGGCACGATCAGTTCCAGCCGCTGCTCGTGCTGTCGCCGATTCTGGCCCGCACATTCGCCGACGCCGGCTGGTCGAAGGCCGATGTGCAACGTGCGTTGTTCGAACACGCACGCATTCCGGCCGAAACGTTCGAGAAAATGATCGGCGAGTGGAGCAACCTCACCGCTGGTCGGCGCCAGCTTTCGGAGCTGGTTGCCGAGGGACATCTGCCCGATGTCTTCGCCGAAAGCAACGACCCGCAGCGACTCGTGCCCATTGTGACCAAACCCGAGCGGCTGATGATCGCCGTGGCCGGCGATCCAAACCGCACCAACGCCTACGCCCTCAGCAACGACGGTCCCCACGGCTGGTGGACCGCCAAGAACATCGATCACACTCCGGCCAGCGACCTCGTGTGTGAAATTCCCACGAATCGGGGATAGCCCCAGCCCCCAATTCCGCTCCACCGCTCCAAATGGCAAACTGTGAGCCGCACCCTGGAGGCTCGATGACCGATAGTGCTGAACCAGATACCGGTCCCACCCATACCCGAATCCGGCCGTTCAATACCAAAGCCACCTACCCCAATCAGTCCCTCGACAACGACCTCTGCCAGGCGGTTATCGCTGGTGACACGATCTATATGCGCGGCCAGGTCGGCACCGATTTCGACGGCAACCTCGTGGGTGCGGGCGATGCCGGAGCCCAAGCCGAACAGGCGATGCTCAACGTGGCTCAGCTGCTGGATGAGTGCCAATCGTCGGTGCGCGACATTGTGAAGATCACGATCTACCTCACCGATCCCCGGCATCGTGAACCCGTGTATCAAGTGGTGGGTCGCCACCTGAAGGGCGTGTTTCCGGTTTCGACCGGGGTTGTCGTGGCAGGCTTGGCGCAGCCCGACTGGCTGATGGAGATCGATGTGATCGCGGTGAAGAGTTCATGAGCGGCCAACGAGCCACACCAGATCACAACGACCTCAACGTTGTGCATGCCAAGGCGTTGGTGACCGTCGCCGATACTGGCCATGTCCGCCGTGGCAACACCCAGGGCGATATCGGAATTATCGAAGACGGCGCCGTTGCTGTCCGCGACGGTGTCATCGTTGCCGTCGGCACGACCGCCGAAATCGTCGCCGACTGGTCGGACCCAGCGGTCCCAACACTCGACGCCGCTGGGATGACGGTGATGCCGGGGTTGGTCGAGTGCCACTCGCATCCGCTGTTCGGTGGCGAACGTCATGATGAATATGCCGAGCGCCTGGGCGGCGCCAGCTTGGCCGAGGTGGCGGCGCGAGGCGGCGGCATCTGGGCCAGCGTGGTCGCAACCCGCGAGGCAACCGATGACGAGTTGCTCGCCAACATGAGTTCGGCGTTCGATCGCATGACCCGCGGTGGCGTCACCACCGCCGAGGTGAAGTCGGGCTACGGGCTCACCATCGATGACGAGCTTCACCAGCTCGAGTTGCTCGAGCAGACGCGCACCATGACGCCGATGGAACTCATCATCACCTTCCTTGGCGCCCACGTGATTCCAAGAGACATAGGCGATGCAGCCGATGCCGCTGATACCGCTGGCACTGATGCTGCCGACGCGGACCCGGGGCAGGTCTATACCGACCTGGTCGGTGGCCCCATGACCGATGCCGTACTGGCCCAAGGCATCGCCCAGTTCCAAGATGTCACCGTCGAGGACGGCCTGTTTACCCCCGACCAGGCACTGGGGATCATGGCTCGAAGCCACGAACTCGGTCTCACTACCCGCGTTCACGCCGACGCTTGGAAGCCATCACTTGGCTGGCAAACAGCGGTCGAGGGCGGAGCGATATCGGCTGAACACCTTACCTACACCCCCGATGACGAGATCGACCGCGTCGGCACCACCGACACCGTCGCCGTGCTGCTTCCGGTGGCCGAGCTGATCTACATGACCGACCGACGGGCCAACGCCAACAAGTTCATCGACAACGATGTACCGGTGGCCATCTCAACCGACTACTGCTCGTCGATTCACGCTACTTCGCTGCTCTCGACGATGACGATGGCCAGCCCGTGGTTTCGCATTACACCGGCACAAGCAATCGTTGCGTGCACTCTCAATGCCGCCTATAGCTTGGGCGTCGCCGACCGGTGCGGCTCGCTCGATGTTGGGAAGCGGGGCGATCTCCTGGTGCTCGACTGCCCGCACCCGAACGAGTTGTTTCTCGGACTCGCCGACGACATGCTCGACTCGGTAGTCATCGGCGGCAACCTTCTCCCCTTCAGCAAACACGCACGCCATTAGAAGGACGACCGTGGCCACCACACTCGAGACCCTCACTGAAGAGCAGCGAACGTTCTTCTGGGACAACGGCTACCTCGTCGTCGAGGATGCTGTTACGCCCGAGCAGCTGACGGCATTGCGCGATGACTTTGCATCCTGGGTCGATGAAAGTCGGGAGCATGACGACTCGTACGGCGAAACCATCGACGGGCGGGCCCGGTTCGACCTTGAACCCGGACACTCAGCCGAGGCACCAGCGCTTCGGCGTATCAGCTCGCCTATCGAGGTTTCGGATTCCTACAAAGACGTCGCCACCAATAGCGTCATGGTCGATGCGGTCGCCGATCTCATCGGCCCCAACGTGAAGCTGCATCACACCAAGATCAACTCAAAGCTGCCGGGCGCCGCCACCGCAGTGAAGTGGCATCAGGACTTTCCCTTTACGCCCCACAGCAACGACGACCTGGTCACGGCTTTACTGATGGTCGACGAGGTCACCGACACCAATGGGCCTCTCGAAATCTTGGCCGGGAGTCACGAGGGTGAGCTTCACAGCCTGTGGCACGACGGCGAGTTCACCGGCTACATCGACGACGACATAGCGGCCCGGTCGAAGGCCAACGCCACCGTGTGCACCGGCCCGGCGGGTGCGGTGTGTTTGATGCACACCCGACTGCTGCACGGATCCACCGCCAACCAGTCAAATCATCCTCGCACGCTGTTTATTTCGGTGTATTCGGCCGAAGACGCCGTGCCGCTGGCCCCCAATCCACTGCCCACCACCTACGAGGGAATGCTGGTGCGGGGCGAGCGGACCAACCGCATACGGTCCACCGTTTTCGAGGTCGAGCAGCCCGAGTACCCGAAGGCCGCCTCGTTCTTCAACCAGCAGGCGGGAACGTCGTGAGCATGGAGCTCCCCGCCCACGTTGCCGAAGCACTCGCCGAACGTCGCGCGGATGATGGCGGTCTTCGTCGAGCGATGCCGCCAGATTTTTACACCGACCCGGCGGTGGCCCAGGCCGAGCAAGATGCCGTGTTCCGCGACGGTTGGCTGTGCGTTGGTCGAGCCGACGAGGTGCCTGATTCGGGCGATTTCTACACCACCGATCTGGTCGGCGAATCACTCATCGTGGTTCGAGGCGACGACCAGCAGGTGCGGGTGCTGGCCAACGTGTGTCGACACCGCAGTTCGCCCGTAGCCGAGGGCAAAGGTTCGGCCCGTCAGTTCCTGTGCGCTTACCACCATTGGTCATATGCGCTCGACGGCGACCTGAAACGGGCGCCGCTCATGGACACGGTGGAGGGCTTCGACCCCACGCAGTGCGGGCTGCATGAGTTTGCGGTCGAGGAGTGGATGGGCTGGGTGTTTGTGAACCTCAGCGGCACCGCCGACCCGCTCACTCCGCAACTGGTGGAGATGGACGAATACGTGGCCGGCTATCACACCGAAGAGATGCGCACGGTGAAAGTCGGGCCCGAGGTGTGGCCGGTCAACTGGAAGTGCCTGGCCGAGAACTTCATGGAGGGATACCACCTCACGCCGGTGCATCTGAAGACTCTGCACCCGATGACTCCCACCAGCCTGTGCGAAAAAATCCCTGGTCGGGCGGGTTTCACCGGCTACAAGTCGCATTACCCGCCCGAGTTCCAAGGACGGCCACCGTTTCACCCCGATATGACCGAAGAACAGCAGCGGATGTCAATGATGGTGTGGGTGTACCCCGGCTTTGTTGCGGCGATCTCGCCGAACTCGTCGGTGTATATGAGCATCTCGCCAACGGGCGCCGAAGAGGTGCAGACCCGCTGGGGAGTGATCACCCGCGAGGACCTGTTCGAGCAAGACAATGCCATCGATCGCTGGCACTTCGCGGCCAGCTACAACGCCGAAGACAAGGTGCGGCTGACCGCACTGCAGCAGGGCCTGAACTCCAGGTATGCCGCGGCCGGACCTCTGGCACCCGATAACTACGAAGGCTGCACCTGGGACTTCTACCAGTATCTGGCCGATCGGCTGCTCCCCTAGTGCCGCTTTCGTCGGATCTTCCCGGTCTTCTCGGTGTCCTGAACCAACTCATCGAGTTTCCTACCGAAAGTCGTACCTCCAATACCGAACTCATCGATTACTACGCCGATCTGGCCATCGGGTTGGGCGGTGTGGCTCAGGTAGTAACGGGTGAGGTGGGTGCCCACAGTCGATCGAACTTGTATGTCCGGTTCGGCCCCGAAGCCGAAGGCGGCGTGTTTCTGTCGGGTCATACCGACGTGGTGCCGGCGGGCAAAGGCTGGACCAGCGATCCGTATGCGGTTCGCGCCGACGACGACCGACTCTATGGCCGCGGCACCGCCGACATGAAGGGCTTTCTGGCTGCGGCCCTCACCACCATGGCCGGTATCGAAGTTGGCGCTCTTCAACGGCCGGTGCATTTCGGGTTGAGCTACGACGAAGAAATCGGATGCGTTGGTGTGCACCACCTACTCGACCACCTTCGGACCCTCGATACGTGTCGACCCGACGTGATCCTTGTGGGCGAGCCAACGCAACTGCAGCTGTGCACTGCGCACTCAGGCAAACAGGTCTTCGAGGTGGCCATTACCTCGCCAAGCGGTCACTCGAGCCGTTCGCCCGAACAGCCGACCGCTATCGAGGCTGGTGCCGCCGTGGTAGCCGCCGTTTCGCAGATCAACGCCACCGACCACGCCGCTTCGGGTGGTTACTCGGCAAACGTCGGCACGTTTCATGGCGGTGTGGCGGTCAACGTGTTGTCGCCCCGTTGCGACCTCGATTTCGAGTGCCGTCACGCTGCAACACACTCCCCCGACGTGGTTCTCGAACCGGTCTTCGCGGCGATCGAGCAGTGGAAGAACCGACTGGAACCGATTGGCGGCACGATGGTCGTTACCCCAGCGGCGAGTTATCCGGCGTTGGCCACGCCGCCCGATGATTCGCAGGTCGGCCGGCTCCGTACCGCCCTTGATGATGCGCCATTCGGCACCGTTTCGTTTGGCTGCGAAGCGGGTCTGTACACCGAAGCCATCCCGGCCCCAGCCGTGATCTTTGGTCCGGGAAACATCGCCGACGCTCACCGACCCGACGAGTTCGTGTTGGCCTCCGACTTAGCCACCACCCTCGAACAACTCACCTCCACCGTCGATCACTTCTGCACGGGAAACGCACAGCCATGACCGATCCAGAGCCTCTTCCCACGAGTACAGACACGGTGGTCGTAGGCGGTGGGCAGGCTGGCCTAGCCCTCAGCGAACACCTCAGCGCCAACGATATTCCCCACCTCATCTTCGAGCGCGACCGCATCGCCGAAAAGTGGCGTACCGGCCGTTGGGATTCGCTGGTGGCCAATGGGCCGGCGTGGCACGACCGGCTTCCGTCGATGCAATTCACCAGCGTCGGGCCCGACGAGTTCGCCACCAAAGATCAGGTGGCCGACTATTTCGTCGACTACGCCAACAAGATCGCAGCACCTATCCGCACCGGCGTCGAGGTGATGTCGGTCGAACCCAACCCGGCTCGATTCGGGTTTCAGGTAACCACGTCTGATGGCGTGGTCGAGGCGGCAAATGTGGTGGCCGCCACGGGCCCATTCCAGCGGCCAATCGTCCCACCTATCGTTCCCGACACTGCAGCCGTTACCCAGCTACATTCCCGCGACTACCGCAACCCGCAGGACCTGCCCGATGGAGCCGTGCTGGTCATCGGCGCCGGGTCGTCGGGAACCCAGATCGCCGACGAGATCATGCAATCGGGCCGCCGAACATTTCTGTCGGTTGGTCCCCATAACCGGCCACCGCGCACCTACCGCGGCTACGACTACGTGTGGTGGCTGGGCGTGTTGGGCGAGTGGGACGCACCGGCGATGGCGCCGGGCACGGCGCATGTCACCATCTCGGTCAGCGGGGCCGAAGGCGGCAAGACCATCGATTTCCGACGCCTGGCGAATCAGGGGTTGCAGCTGGTGGGCATGGCCGCTGGTTGGCGCGACGGTGTGCTGAGCTTTGCGCCCGACCTGGTCGACAACCTCAACGCGGGCGATGCCAACTACCTGTCGGTTCTCGACCGGGCCGATGCGTTCGCCAAGCAGTACAGCCTCGACCTGCCGCTCGACCCCGAGGCTCGTAACGTCGAGGCCGATGCTCCCTGCATCACCGAACCGATCGAACAGCTCAACCTTGCCGACGAGCAGATCAACACCATCATCTGGGCCACCGGCTACACCGCCGAATACGACTGGCTCAAGGTCGACGCGTTCGACGAGCGCCAACAGCCGCAGCATCACCGTGGCGTCTCGGCTGTTCCCGGCGTGTATTTCCTTGGCCTTCCGTGGCTCACCCGACGGGCATCGTCGTTCATCTATGGGGTGTGGCACGACGCCAAGTACATCGCCGACCACATCGGCCAGCGACGCGACTACCTCAACCAGCCCCAGCTGCCCCGCTAGCGTGCCGGACTAGGTCAGGCTGATTCCTGGATAACCGGCTTCGGCCAGTTCGCTGATCTTGCGGGCGTAGCGGGGTGCGCCACCAAAGTATGCCGGGTAACGAATGTTGCCTTCGCCGTGGCCCTCAACGTTCGAGTTGTAGCCGGTGAACCATCCCTTGCTGCGCCGCAGGAGTAGCTGCTCGTGCACCTTTACGACTTCGTCGACCCAGCCTTCCTCGGCAGCTTGCGAGGTCTCGATGCGTTGCACGTCGTTCCGTCGGGCGTGGTCGAGCAGCTCCGCAATCCAGTCGGCGCCGGTCTGGATTGCCCGGGGAAAGTTGGTTGAGCCGCCCACGCTTTGGGGCCCCGCCAGCATCAACAGGTTTGGGAAGCCGTTGGTAAGCACGCCCATAAACGTGGTGGGCCCATCCTTCCACTTCTCGCTGAGCGCCCTACCGTCGACACCGGTGATAGTGATGCGGTCGTAGCCGCCGGTGATGGCATCGAAACCCGTGGCGTAGACGATGAGATCGAGGTCGTAGTGGGCGTCGGCGGTTTGGATACCGGTTTCGGTGATGCGCTCGATGGGAGCCTCTGAAATATCGACCAGCTCCACGTTTGGCCGGTTGTACGCCTCGAAGTAGTCGGTTTCGAGCGGCGGGCGCTGGGTGGCGAAACCGTGGTCCTTGGGGATGAGCTTTTCGGCAACGACCGGATCATTCACACGCCCGCGGATACGGTCGGCGATGTAGGCCGACACTTCCTCGTTGGCCCGCTCGTCCATAAAAATCTCGGCGAAGTTTCCGAAGGCGATCCCGAACCCAGGCTTTTCGTAGAGGTCGTCCCAAATGGCCCGTCGCTCCTCGGCGGTGTGCTCCCAGAAGTCGCGCAGCGGCACATGTTCGAACCCGCCGGGCGACGAATCGCAGGCGGCGAAGATCTCGTCGAACCGGGAGCGGATGTCGTCCATCTCCTCGGCGGTGATGGGCCCGTTGTTGAGCGGTGCACTCCAGTTGGGCCGGCGTTGAAACACCTTGAGCTCGCCAACCGTGTCAGCGATGGCTCCGATCACCTGAATGCCGGTGGCGCCCGTGCCGACGACGCCAACCCGGCGACCTTCGAGCTCCACGGGCTCCTTTGGCCAGTGATACGTGTGGAATGACTCGCCCGCGAAGTCGGCAATGCCTTCGTAGCGGGGTGCGGTGGGGATCGACAGAGGGCCCAGGCTGGCCACGACGAACCGGGTCGCCATCGTTTCGCCCGACTCGAGCGTGACATGCCAGCATCGTTCGGATTCGTCCCAGGTGAGCTCGCTCACACGAGCGTTGAATCGCATGTGCTTGCGAAGATCGAACTTGTCGGCCACGTAGTTCAGGTAACGCAGGTTTTCTGGCTGCCCCGAGAACCGTTCGGTCCAGTGCCACTCGTCGAGCAGCTCCTGAGAAAACGAGTAGCCGTAGGTGTAGCTCTCGGAGTCGAACCGACAGCCCGGATACCGGTTGCGGTACCAGGTACCACCCAGGTCTTCGTCGGCCTCAAGAAGCTGTGCGTCGAACCCCAAGTCGGTGAGCCGTTTGATCTGGTAGATCCCCGAGACCCCGGCACCGATAACAACAGCATCTCGAACAGCATCTCGAACCGGGTCGTCACGCACCCAGTCGACGCTACCAGCGCCCATGCCCGACCAAGAAAGGCTTGCGGTAGACTTCACCCCGCAGAAGTACTACCTAGGAGTCCAGTCGCAGTGCCGTCGAAAAAGCTCACCCCGCTTCAAGAGTCCGAAGCTCGTCGTATCGCAGCCGAGGAAGCCAAGAAGAACAAGAAGCCCGCCGTCGAGCGCTCCGATGAAGAGAAGGCGGCGCGCAAGGAACGGGTCGAAAAAGTCAAGGACGCACTGGCTCGTTCCGTCGGCACAAAGGGCGACCACGTGCCGCCTGCACGCTCAGCACTCAAGAGCTTTCTGCGTAACCTCAACGACCCGAACCAGCCCGATGATGCGCGGTTCGAGGCGCTCATCGAAGCGCCGTTCAAAGCTCCACCAAAGAAGAAGAACGACCGCTACTAGCGCCTATCCGCGGAGTTTCCTGGGGCGTCGGCCTTGGCCTGTTGCGAGAAGAACGACGCACCCGTGGGCACCTCGGGAAATTCCATTTCGTAGCTCGAGCACCGCACTCGGTTGGTGCGTTCGCCGCGAACGACTTCGCCTTCGTAGATACTGGGCAGGTGGTTGACCTGCAACGGCTTCGCATCTTCGGCCCGGTATTCGGCAATAAAGAGGGTTCGAGGTTTGTCGGACTGGTTTGGGGCCGAGCCATGCAACAACCGAGTGTGCATAAGGCACGCTGAACCTGCGGGGCCATAGATGGGCAGGGCGTGCTCGACGTGAGCCGCCTCAACCTCGGGACTCACCGCGCCCGTGTACACGCCATCGTGCCAGTGATCGAACAACTCGGACTGATGCGTGCCGGGCACAACGTTGAGCGGACCGTTCTCGAGCGTTACATCATCGAGAAAGAACAGGCATGCCACCAGATCCTCATTGGAGTGGGGCTGGAACATGAAGTCCTGGTGATACTTGACCTCGGTGGACGAACCGGGCTGCTTGGCGTTGATCTTTGCGTTGTTGAACTCGACGTTGGGACCAATGAGTTGGGCGACGGCGTCGAGCGCGCGGTTGTTGCGCATCACGTTGAGGTAGGCGTCGGACACTTCGATCGGCGAGGCGACCCGGCGAAGCCGAGGATCGTCGGCGGTGTGTTCGGGCGCCATATCGAACCGGGGTCGATTGGCCAGCGTGTCACCATACGGTTCGCTGTGGCTGCGACTTTCGTCGGCCCAGGCTTCGAAGTCGCCGACGAGCGCAGTCAACTGCTCGTCGGTGATTGCGTTTTCCACAAAAAGAAAGCCGTCTGCCCAGTACGAGCCGATTTGTTCAGCAGAAAGAGGGCTGGTCATAGGCCTGATTGTACGGCTGAACGAACGTCCAAGCCATCGCAGGTCGACAGCAGGGAATGGACGACCGCAGTGGCGGGTTTCTGCTCCATGCATGCCATCGATGACGGTCCTGAGTCGTCAACCGAACCGCCCGAACACGAACCGTCCCTTCTTCGGTTCGGGTGGCTCTTTCTTGCAGCGCTCGTTGCCGCAACCGGTTGGGCGTTTCTGGGGTCCGATACACCACAGCGCACAGCGGCAGGCGAACGCGTTCGGCCCGGCGACGCCTACAACCCGGTAACCGCCGGCGAACGACTGCCCGACGGCTTTCGCCAACTCCTCCCTCGAGACGCAATTGCTCCGGTCTATGACCCAACGTTTGTTAATGCCGCCCAGGCCGGTTGGCCCGACGCCACCGAGGTCATCGGTGTCGAGATCAACGGCGATGCCCGGGCGTATCCGGTGAGTTTTCTCGGCGGACGAGAGTTGGTGATCGACGAGATAGGCGGCGAGCCGGTTCTCGTCAGTTGGTGACCGCTTTGCGCAACGGCGATGGTCCATCGCCGCACAGTAGAAACCGATTCCGGTGATGAAACCCTGATCTTCGGCGTGCATGGCGCCCTGTGGGGCAACGCGATGACCTGGTGGGATCACAGCACCGGCAGCATCTGGAGCCAGCCCCTTGGTGAAGCGCTTGCCGGCCCACGAAAGGGGCAGAAGGTCGATCTGCTTCCGCTTGAGTTCACGTCATGGGCGAGTTGGCGCGAGTCGCACCCAACCACCCTGGCGCTCGATGCGCCGGCTGGTCCATCGGGTTTCAACATCGAAGAGCTCTGGGTGGTGGTTGACCTGGGCGAGGAAGCCCGGGCCTACCCCGTTGACGATCTGCAACGAACCGGTGTGGTGAACGAGGTGGTCGCCGGTGTCGATATTGCGGTGGTCAGCGACCCTCGAAACCCCGACAGCTGGTCGGTGTTTTCTCGCCAACTCGACAACGACACCATCGCCGACCTGTCGCTTGTCGGTAACGAGCTGGTCGATCGTGCTACGGGCACCACCTTTGACCCCGGAAGCGGGTTGGGCATCGCCGGTCCGTTGTCGGACCAGGCGTTGAACTTGCTGCCCGGATTTACCTCGTTCCCGGGCGACTACGACACGTTCTGGCCGGAAGGAACCGTGTGGACACCTTAGAAGCGGCCTATAACGAACCGAGGCGCCGCTCGACGGTGCTTGAGCTCTTAAAGCTCGACTCCCACACCTGGAGTCAGGTGACCAACGGAACGGTCAACGCAGGCTTCTTCGCAGTTGTCGGTGCTTTTATGCTGATGACGCTGAGCCGGTTCGGCGGTCAGATTCTCGACGCTCCTCGAGCACCACTGCGGATTCTGCTCACCGGCATTTGGGGGTGGCTCGGGCTCAGCCTCGGGATCGTTCTCCTGGCCCGCAGAATCGAGGCGCCCCAACGCCCGTCGTTTGGTCGGGTCGCCGCCTCGACCGGGATGGCGCATGGGTCGCTGATCCTGCTCGGGATGACGATGTTCGCCGCGGTCGGCATTCTGCAGCTCAACGGCCCTGGCATGGTGGTTGGGCTCTTTGTGCTGACCTTCTGGTTCCCCGCGATGCTGGTGGCGGCCACCTCAACCCTGTTTGGGCTTCGGGGTCGACGTGCGGTAGTTACTGCGCTCGTTCCCTACCTGGCATGGATCGCCATCGTCATCGCTCCGCTCTTTCGCCGCTTCGCGCATCTGCTGTAACGGACTTTTGCGAGAACGCCGATCACGACGGCCCTACGATGACGATCTCGGTGGGCGTGGTGATGCCCACATAGGCAAACCAGAACGACGACCTGCTCGGGTGCGGCGTTTCCGCTCCCGATTCGTCGACCGAGAACACTTCTCCTCCGCCTGCGCCGTCGAGACGAATAAGAATCTCGGGCGACGACGCCACCACAACCTCGGCTGGCTCGTTCGAAAGAATCGGAACTGCGTGCGGAACCGGTTGTCCGTCGATCACGGCGTCGAACCCAATAACGCGGGTACTGGGCGAGAGTCGGTCATCGGCGAACGACTCGGGCCCGACGGGAAACGGCACCTGACCATCGTCGACGCGGGCGGCGTAGGAACCGAAAGGATCTCGGTCATAACTGCGACCGAATCCCTGATCGTGCGATAGCACCGAGGTGTCAGGGTGATCGGCGAGCCACTGGGCCCACGTGGTGGTAACCGACGGAAGCGCAGGTAGTTCGGCACCCGACAGGCGCCCAACAATCGATCGGCCCGCCAACTGCCACCAGTAGCTGTTGGTTTCCCGGTCGATAAGCACCAGGTCGTTTTCGTACAACGCGCTTGAGTTGCCGAAACTCAACACACCGTCATGGCGCAGATCATCGATCCGCCGATCGAACACCACCCCGCTGCGGCACAGCGGGCAGTAGGTAACCACCACGGGCACGCCGGCGATCTCGTCGTTCACGATTTCGTGAAAGTTGAGAATCCGATGCGGGTATGCCCATGCGGAACCGTCGTCGCCAACGAAGCCGATGACCAGATCGTCGTCGTTCATCTGCTCGCTCGACGCTCCGGGTTCATACACCGGCGAGTCGATCGGTGGAATGGCGTCGAGAAGTCCCAGGATCTGCTCCTCGGTTGCCGCTTCAAGGGTTACCGAACCGCCATCGAAGGTGTCGAAAACCACGTCGGACAATGGGACGTCGGTGATTGAGACGTCGACGCCTGCCTTGACAGCAGAGCCCTCAGAGGGCGCGACATCCGAGCTGCATGCGGCGGCGAACACCGCCAGAGCCAGCAGGAGCGCGCGAAAGCTAGATCGTTGTGCCATGTCCATGGAACCCGGCAGCTGCCGTATGGCTTCCGCTCGGCGGTGACTCGCCTACAGCTCGCTTCGTACCTGCCAGAGCTCGGGGAAAAATCGGTGCTGGGTGACCGTTTCGAGCCACCCAACCCCGGCCGACCCGCCCGTGCCGGGCTTGCCGCCGATGATCTTCTGCACGGTGACGAAATGGCGCCACCGGTAGACCGAGAACGCCTCGTCCACCGCCACCAGCTTTTCCGCCAACTGGTAGTCGAGGTCCTGATTGGCGGACTCCTGATAGACGGCCAACCATGCGGCCCGGACCGAGACGTCGGCCTCGTAGGGCTGGGTCCAGTCGCGGTCGAGGGCACCCGGGTCGATCACGTGACCTTGCCGGCCCAGGTACCGCACGACCTCGTCGTACAAACTTGGCGATTCGAAGTTCTCCTTTAGCGCTGGCCACACGTGAGGCACGTTCTTGTGGGCCAGCGCCAAACGTTCGCTCTTGTTGCCAAGGATGAACTCGATGTGGCGATACATGTACGACAGCTGCCCCGATGCGGTCGAGAGGTAGTTGCGAAACTGGTTGAATCCCTGCGGGGTGATGGTGCCCAACACGTTCCAGGTATCGGCGATGTGGTCGAGATACGCCCGGCACCGTTCGAGAATTTCGATGGTGTTGGTGGTGTGGTCCTTCGTGATCTGGTCGCGGGCGTTCACCAACTCCATGTGGAGTCCACGAAACAGGAGCTCTTTGGTACTGCCCATGATGTAGAAGCACATCTCGTCGTAGCCATCGCTGCGCAGATGCTGGAGCGAGTGCAGAAGATCGACCGACTGGTAATCGATGTAGGGGTTGGAAGTTCCGGCGTACTCGACCCTCGGCTCGCCGCCGGTAGCTTTCACCGCCTCGTCGCGCTCGGCGTCGCTCGACACGTCCATGGGTCGCGGGTCGATCGACACCACTACGCCGTCGGGCTCGACGACCTGGGGGATAATGGGCGAAATATCAGGCATGGTCAATCTTTCTAGGAACCGAGAAGGGTTTGAACCCGCTGGCCGAGCGGGGTGGTGGTGTCGACTAGGTCGTGTACGACATCAAAGTGGTTGCGCCCCGGGCTTTCGAACACCTCGACCCGGCGGGTCTCCGATTTCAGCCTCTCCCCCATCGACCGGCTCTGTCGCTTGAACTCGTCGGTTTCGTTCTGGCCCCAGCTGATGATGGTGTCGGGATACGTTTCGGTATCGAGGAGTATCGGCGATAGTTGCCTGGCCTGCTCAAGGTCGAGCCCCACCACGCCGTTGTCGCTGATGTCGACAAAGGGCTCGAGATCGTAGATGCCAGACAGCAGAATCGCTCCCGCTGGTTGCACAGCACTGGTTGGGCCACAACAGCACATCGCCGCCAGGTGCGCTCCGGCCGAACTGCCCGCCACAAAGACCTGATCGGGGTCGACACCCAGCGAATCGGCGTCGGCGGCGATCGCTTCGAGTGCGGTTCGGCATTCCTCGACGATCTCGTGCAGCTGAGCCTGGGGCGCCAAGGTGTAGGCGATCGCGGCATAGGCGATTCCTCGAGCGACGAAATCGTGGGCGCCGAAGAACGAGTCTCGCTTCGACAACGCCTGCCAATACCCGCCGTGGATATAGACCAGCGCCGGCGTCGCTCGGTTGCTCTCGGGAACCGCGATATCGATGGTGTTTGAGGGCCGGTTGCCGTAGTGAATGGTGCGGACGTCGTTGCAGCGGGCGTAGGCGTGCTCGCTTGCCGTTCGGTACTCCTCGACGAAGGGCGCGTAGTTGCCGCCGATCGCCGAACTGGGCGAGTACTGCACCTGCCGCTCGTCGGGCGACATCCGTTGGTACTGCGGTTGGTTGTTGGATGCCACCCGCGGCTCGTCCATTCAGGCCTCGCCGGTCTTCGGCTTGAGTCCCACGATTCTGGTTTGGTCAAATGCCAGCGGCTGCACGGCCTGCCAGAGCAACGCAAACACCAGCCCGTGCCACTCATCGGCGGCGAACGCCGAGTCGCGATATGCGCCGGCGAGGAGGGCCCGCAGTGGGTCGATGTCATACATGCCTGCCCCATCCTAGGAAACAGCGCTCTATTCGAGGAAACAGCGCCCCATCCTGGGGAACGATGGCGCCACCCGAGGGAGTTCGCCCAGTTCGCCAGACGCTTCTAGGCTTGCGGCGTGACTGACAACCGGAAACGCGGCGAGCGCATCGAAGGCACATCCGACTGGTTCGAAGACAACCCCACCGGCGGTAGCGCCGGCCCGCTCGGGTTCCGCCAGGTTGCCGACGGCATGTGGTTGCAAGACATTCAGTTCGGCACCGGCAACGCGCTCACCGTCGACCATGGCGCTGGCCTGCTTCAGGTCGATACCGGCATCAATAGGCAGCGGGGCAACGAGATGATCGCCAACGTGCGGTCGGTCTCGGACAAACCAATCACCCATATCGTGTACAGCCACGGCCACACCGCATACAACCACGGTGTCGAGGTGTGGTTGGCCCACAACGAGGAACGGGGCGAGCCAGCGCCGACCATCGTTGGCCATCGCAATATTGGCCACCGACTGCAGCGATATCGCGAGACCCAGGAGTACCTGGAGCGCATCACCGAATGGCAGTTTGGCTTTGCCACCAACAGCATTGTTGGCACCGAAATGTTCACCGTGCTGCGCGACCCCGATGAGGTGTACGTCGACGAGCTCGTGCTCGATACCGGGCGACCCATCACGCTCATTCACAGTCATTCTGAAACCGACGACGGAAGCGGCCTGTGGTTCCCCGACGACAAAATCCTCTACGGCGGCAATGCCACCATCGGCAGCTTTCCGAATGCCGGGTCGCCGCTGCGAACCCCGCGCGACCCGCGGGCATGGGCCGATCAGATGGATCGCTACCTCGAGCTTCCGGCCGAGCTGCTGATCCGCGAATACGGCACCAACATCGAGGGTAACGACACCATCCGGGAGTTTCTTACCACCGTGCGCGATGCCCTTCGGTGGTTACGCCACGAAACCCTTGAGCGGATGAACACCGGCATGGTGCTCGAAGATGCGGTCAACGAGATCGAGCTGCCCGCCGAGTTCGCCGAATCGCCATGGCTGCCCCAGACCTACGGCTGCGCCGACTACATCGTGCGCGAGGTGTGGCGAATCGAGGCGGGTTGGTGGGATCGCAACATCACGACGCTGCATCCAGCACCGCTCACCGCCAGCACCGATGCGGTTCTCGATGCCATCACCGACAAACGGGCCGTGCTCGATGCGGCCCGGGCGCATCTGGATGCCGGCGAGCCGCAACTGGCACTTCATGTCGTCGATCTGCTGGCGATGGCTCGCAGCGAGATCCCCGAGGTCGCCGAAGCCAAAGCACTCAAAGCCGAGGTTGCCGCGGTGCTAGCGCAGGACAGCCCGACCTATATGTCGACCAACTACTACGGCGCCGTTGCCGCCGGCCACCCGGCACGCGAGTAAAGCCACCGACGGTTCGAGAGAGCCAGCAACTAATCCTGGAACTCGGGTGGGCGGCCTTCCTTGCGGGCTCGAACCGCTTCTTCAAAGTTCTTGGTGGTGAGGCGAACGTAGAGCTGGGCGTGGGTTTCCATCTCGATAGCGGCCCGCAGGCTCCCCATTTCGAGCCCGGCCCACATCGTGCGTTTGGTAAGGGCGGTCCCCTGGGTGCTCCACCCATTGATCTGGTCGGCAAGATTTAGTGCTTCCTCGAGCAGCGCATTGTCGGGCACCGTCCGCGAGACCAGACCGATTGCAGCCGCTTCGTGGGCGTCGACATCGCGCCCCGACAGCATGATCTCCATCGCCCTCGACGAACCAATGGCTCGAGGCAGCAGGAAACTGAGACCAAGTTCGGTGGCGGTGAGGCCATTGTTGATTCCGGCGGCCCGGAAGTACGCCGACTCCCCAGCGAGGCGGATGTCGGCCCCGAGCGTGAGGCACATGCCGCCGCCGATGGCCGCACCATTGATGGCGCAGATAACCGGTTGAGGCATTCGCTGCATCGCCGGAACCAGGTCGGCCAAAACCGACATTGCCTTGGTAGCAATGCGGGTGAGGGTCATGCCGTCAATGTTCGGCGGCGGCCCGCCATCGTTGCTGGTGTCGGCGCCCGAACAGAAGCCCCGGCCAGCACCGGTAAGCACCACGCAATGTGTGTCGTTGTCTGCTCCTACCTGCTCAAACGCCTCGTGAAGGGGCACCATCAGCTCAAACGCCATCGAGTTCATGCGCTCGGGATTGTTGAGCGTGATCACGGTGGTGTGCGGGCGTGGTTTGTCGATGAGAAGGAGATCGTTTGGAGCGTCGCTGGTCATGTTTGCGATCCTACGGACACCTGTACAGAATCGGGAAACCGCCGATTGACAGATATACGACCATCCCAACCCCTAGAATGGGCTATGGCTGAAAAGCTGAAAAAGAACCTGAACCTCTTCGATGTGTACGCCATGTCGACCGGAGCAATGTTTAGCTCCGGGCTGTTCCTCCTCCCCGGGCTTGCTGCCGGATTCACCGGCGACAGCGTGTACCTGGCCTACTTTGCTGCCGGCTTCCTGATACTCCCGGCGATGTATTGCATTGCCGAACTTTCCACCGCGATGCCAAAGGCTGGCGGCACGTACTACTTCCTCGACCGGGCCATGGGTCCGCTTATGGGAACCATTGGTGGACTCGGCTCGTGGGTAGCCGTGGTGTTCAAAAGCTCCTTTGCCCTGGTGGGCATGGGCGCATACCTGGGTATCTATCTCGACCTGCCCTTCACCCTGCTGGCGATCATCCTCACCATCGTTTTTGGTGTGGTCAACGTGGTCGGAGCCAAAGAAACCACATTGCTTCAACGCATTCTGGTGGGTGCGCTGGTGGTGATTCTTGCGGTCTTCATCATCTTGGGCCTCACCGAAGTTGATGGCGTGTCGGCACTTGCCCCGAACGACGGCGACCAGTCGTTCTTCCGGTCAGGCGTCGCCGGGTTCGTGTCGACCATTGGTCTGGTGTTCGTTTCCTACGCCGGGCTCACCAAGGTGGCCAGCGTGGCCGAAGAGGTCGAGAATCCCGACGTCAACATTCCGCTCGGCATGACCCTGTCGCTTGCTACGGCCACGATTATCTACACGCTCGGCACGATGATCCTTATCAACGTGCTCGACCAGGCTGTTCTGGAAGACAGCCTCACGCCGGTGGCCGATGCGGGCGAGGTGTTTCTCGATTGGGCCCCCTATGACCTTGGTGTGGTGCTCATCGTCGTTGCGGCGATCGCAGCGTTTGCCTCAACCGGCAACGCCGGAATCATGTCAGCGTCGCGCTACCCCTACGCGATGGCCAAGGACAAGCTGATTCCCGCCAACCTGGCCGAGCTGGGTCGCTTCGGCACGCCCACCAAGTCGGTCTTCATGACGGTGGTGGCGATGATCGTTGTGCTCAGCGTGTTCGACGTTGAAGCGGTGGCCAAACTCGCTTCGGCCTTCCAGCTGGTGCTGTTCAGCCTCATCTGCGTGGCGGTCATCGTGATGCGCGAAAGCCGCATCGACAGCTACAAGCCCGGGTTCCGCGTGCCCCTGTACCCGTGGCTTCCCATCGCTGGCGTGCTGATTGCCCTGTGGCTCATCAGCGAAATGGGCTTGTTGGCCATCGTCCTAACGGCGGCCCTGCTGGTCGGCTGCGTTTTCTGGTATCGCTTCTATGCGGCCGGAAACCTCGAACGCCGCGGTGCGATCTTTCATGTGCATCAGCGCCTCGGCGAGCAGAAGTTTGTGGGTCTCGAGCGCGAGCTGATGACGATCATCCACGACCGAACCGAATCCGAGGATCTTTCCTACGAGGCGCTTATCGCTCGCTTCTCGGTCAACGACATCCGCGAAGGCACCTTCGACAAAGACCAACTCACCGAGCTACTTGCCGCTACCGCGACCGAGCAACTCGAATCGGGTGAAGCGGTGGTCGAGACGCTGCGTAACGACTGGTCGTTCCGCCCGATCGGTGCTGGCGTCTACCTGTCGATCGAGACCTTCAAGGGACTCCCCCAACCCGAACTCATCGGGTGCCGGTTTAGCGACGCCGCCGTGCTTGCTATCGACGGCATCGGCGATGACGCCGAGGTCGACGGTCTTGGCGATGGCTCCGACGCCCACACGCTGCTGTTTCTTGTCTGCCCCGACCGTCCGGTTGGGCTCGACCTTCGCCTCGCTGGCCATATTGCCGAGGTTGTCCAGAGCGACCACTTCACCGAACGATGGCTTGAGGCGTCCGACGATAAGGCGCTCAACGCGATCCTGATGCGCGACGACCACTTCTACCACGGCCCCATCGAGACGCTACCCTTCCTGGTCGATCAGCTGGGCACACCGGTCGGCGAGCTCGAACTGCCACCATCGTGCATCTTGGCCATCATCGAACGCGATGGCGAGCTGATCATCCCCACCCCCGACGTCAAGCTGCTTGCCTTCGACGGTGTTGCCGTCATTGGGGATCCCGCCGACATTCAGCTGTTGAATGAAGGCCTCGACCCGTGGGAAGTCCGACAGACCGAGCTTGCCGAAGCAAGTGCGGCTGCAAGCGGTAACTAATCGCTACGCAGCGTACGGTGGGGGGTGTCGGCAGAGGGGAAAACCGTGGAGACACAAACGAAACATCTTGAGGCAGCGAGAGATCTTTTCGATCTCGTCGATTCCAATGCGGAGAAAGCGGTTGGCGATCCGCTGCCTATCGCCACCGTCGACGCGATGGTCGAGGCTGAGCTTCATGCCACGATGATCCCCAAAGTGCTCGGAGGGCCCGAACTGAGCCTTCTCGACTCGATGGATGTGTGGGCAGAAATCGCTCGGGCCGACGGGTCGGCAGGCTGGTGTCTCATGGCCAGTGCGGCCACCACGGCGTACTTTGCCGCCTACTGCCCCGACACGCTCACCGACGAGATGTTCGCCGATGGTGTGCCATTGGCAGCCGGCCAGTTTGCGCCACTCGGCGTGGGTGAACTCAGCGACGAAGGCGTAACCGTCACCGGCAGCTATCAGTTTGGCAGCGGCATCAACCATGCCGAGTGGGCAGGCGCCGGGGTCATCACCGCTCCCACCGACGGCAGCGACGCCGAATACCTGTTTTGCATTACCCCTCGCGACAACGCTCAAGTCGTCGGTAACTGGGATGTGCTGGGTCTGCAAGGAACCGCAAGCTACGACTACAAAATCGATTCGGTGCTGATTCCCCGTCACGCCACCTTTCCGCTCGGGGCACCGCGATTGCGGGGCGGCCCGATGTATGACCTTGGTGTGATTCCGTTGACATCGGCCGGTCATGCGGCGTTTGCCCTTGGCGTGGTTCGCCGGGCGCTCGACGAGACCATGAAGATCGCTGCCACGAAACAGCGCATGGCCGGAAAAACAAAGATCGGCGAGGACCAACGGTTCCTGTATGACCTTGGCGTGCTCGAATCGCGGTTCCGGGCCGCCGAGTTGTGGGTCAAGACCACCTACGCCGAACTTGAAGCCGACATCATCGCTACCGACACCTACGATGCCCGGCTCGGTGCAGCCGCCATGCAGGCAAACATCTTCATTACCCAGGAGGGCGCCGACATCGTGCGCCAGTGCTACCTGCACTCCGGAACCGCCGGACTTCGTCAGGGGCCACTCAACCGCTGCTTCCGCGACATTCATGCCGGCACCCAGCACGCGCTCACGAGCCCGGGCGGCACCGTCGGTTTTGCCGAGGGTCTGATTGCAGACGTGAAGAACGAAGACCCAACGGGAGAACCCTCGTGACCACCCGCCCGTTCAACATTCTCGGACTCCAGCAGATCGCCATCGGTGCCCTCGACCTGGGGCGTCTGAGCAACCTGTGGGTCGACACGTTCGGCGTCACCAAAACCGGCGATTTCACCAGCGAGTCCGAGAACGTCAAGGAGGACATCCTTCAGCTGGGCGAGGGGCCCCATGCGGTGGAGATCGACCTCATGTCGCCGCTTGATCCCGAGGGACGGCCCAAGGTGCACGACCCGTCGCTCAACCATATTGGCCTTTGGGTCGACGACCTTCCCGCCGCTGTCTCGTGGCTCACCGAGCAGGGCATGCGGTTCACGCCTGGCGGAATCCGACCGGGCGCCGCG
>CALJDK010000028.1 GCA_938023735.1 uncultured Acidimicrobiales bacterium | reverse complement strand
GGTTGCGAAGTTATCGACAACGGCCGTGGTATTCCCGTGGGAAAGCACCCCAAGTACGACATGTCGGCAGCCGAGGTTGTGCTTACCGTGCTGCACGCCGGCGGAAAGTTTGGCGGCGAGGGTTACAAGGTTTCCGGCGGCCTTCATGGTGTAGGCGTGTCGGTGGTGAACGCGCTGTCGTCGCGGGTCGAGGTCGATATCGACCGCGAAGGCAAACGACACAGCATGTCGTTTATCGATGGCGGAAACCTTCACGACAAGCTTGAGATCTCGGGTGACGCTCCGGATGACCGCACCGGTACCACCGTCCGGTTCTGGCCCGACGACTCCATCATGGACGATGTCGATTTCCGAGCCCAGACCTTGCTCGACCGTTTCCAGATGATGGCGTTCCTCAACCGTGGGCTTGAGATCAAATTCCGCGATCTCCGCAAGGATCGCCCGGTCGACAACACCGAGTTCACTATCTTCAAATACGACGGCGGCATTATCGACTTCGTTACGCACCTCAACGCTTCCAAAGAAGCCCTGTTCGACAAAGTCGGCTACTTCGAGTCGGTCGGCGACGGCGAAGAGGTTGAAATTGCCTTCCAGTGGAACACCGGTTTCAACAGCGATGGCCTGCACTCCTTTGCCAACGGCATCACCACCATCGAAGGCGGTATGCACGAAGAGGGCTTCCGGAAGTCGCTCACCAACGTGTTCAACAAGTACGCGTTTGCCAAAGGTGCCCTGAAAGAGGGCAAAGACGACCGCCTACAGGGCGAAGACATCCGAGAAGGCCTTACCGCCATCATCTCGGTGCGGCTCAGCGAACCGCAGTTCGAAGGTCAAACCAAAGGCAAACTCGGCAACGTCTCCATTCGGTCGCTCGTCGAGAAGGCCACCAACGAAAAGCTCAACGACTGGCTTGAAGAGAACCCCAACGAAGCCAAACAGATCGTCGCGAAGGCCATCCAAGCGTCACGAGCCCGCGAGGCCGCCCGCAGCGCCCGCGATCTCACGCGGCGGAAGTCGGCGCTCGAAGGCGCTGGCCTACCTGGCAAGCTCACCGACTGTGCGTCGAAAGATCCCAGCGAATCCGAGATCTACATCGTCGAGGGCAACTCGGCTGGCGGTTCGGCCAAAGAGGCACGCGATCCGCACACGATGGCCATCCTTCCCATCCGCGGCAAGATCCTTAACGTCGAGCGGGCCCGCATCGACAAGATGCTCAAGAACACCGAAGTGCAGTCGCTTATCTCCGCAGTTGGTGCTGGCGTGGGAATCGAGTTCGAGTTGGAGGAGGCTCGCTACCACAAGGTGATTCTGCTGGCCGATGCCGATGTCGATGGCAGCCACATTCGTACGCTGCTGCTCACGTTCCTGTTCCGCCAGATGCGCGAATTGGTCGAAGCCGGGTACGTCTACGTGGCGCAACCACCGCTGTATTCAACCAAGGTCGGAAAAGAGAAGATCTATCTCAAAGACGATGTCGCTAAAGACGCCTTCCTCGAAGAGCACCCAAAGCACAAAGAAGAGTTCGCTCGCCTGAAAGGCCTGGGCGAGATGGACGCCACCGAACTTTGGGAAACCACCATGGATCCCACTACACGAACCTTGCTGCAGGTCACTGTCGAACAAGCCAGCATCGCCGACGAAGTTTTCTCGGTGCTGATGGGCGACGACGTTGAGAGCCGCAAACACTTCATTCAGACAAACGCTAAAGACGTCAGGTTCCTCGACATATGAGCGATATCACTACCGACACCAGCGACGACGGCGGCGACGTCGAGCCAATCGAAATCCAGCAGGAGATGGAGCAATCCTTCCTCGAGTATGCGATGTCGGTCATCGTGTCTCGTGCCCTGCCCGACGTGCGCGATGGCCTCAAGCCAGTGCATCGGCGCATCCTCTGGTCGATGTATGACTCGGGTACCCGTCCCGACCGCGGCCATGTGAAGTGCGCAACCGTGGTCGGCGACGTCATTGGTAAGTACCACCCGCACGGCGATACGGCCATCTACGACTCGATGGTCCGTATGGGGCAGAGCTTCAGCCTTCGCCACACGCTCATCGACCCGCACGGCAACTTCGGTTCGCCCAGCGACCCACCCGCTGCCTACCGATACACCGAGTGTCGCCTCGAAGACCTGGCCATGCGCCTTCTCGACGGCATCGATAACGAAACCGTCGACTTTGTCAGCAACTTCGACGGCCGATTCGACGAGCCGACGGTCTTGCCGTCGCGGTTCCCGAACCTGCTGGTCAACGGCAGCCAGGGCATCGCTGTTGGTATGGCCACCAACATTCCGCCCCACAACATGGGCGAGGTCATCGATGCCACGTTGCATCTGCTCGACAACCCCGATGCCGATGTCGAAGCCCTCATGGAATTTGTGAAGGGTCCCGATTTCCCAACCAAGGGTCTCATCCTCGGCAAGGCCGGAATCCGCGACGCGTACACCACCGGTCGTGGTTCGGTGAAGATCCGGGCTCGGGCCGAGATCGAAGAAACCAAGAGCGGCGGCGAGCAGATCGTCGTCACCGAAATCCCGTATCAAACGTCGGTCGAGAACATCGAAACCAAGGCGGCCGAAGCAGTTAACGCTGGCACCATCGAAGGTATTCGTGCCATTCGCAACGAGTCGGCCAAGGGCAAGACCCGCCTGGTTTTCGAACTCAAGCGCGATCAGCCATCGCTCATCATTCTCAACAAGCTCTACAAGCACACGCCGTTGCAAACCAGCTTCGGCGTGAACATGGTGGCGTTGGTCGACGGTGTGCCCCGAACCCTCAACCTTCGTGACGCTTTGGTCCATTACGTGGCCCACCAGATCGAGGTTGTCACTCGCCGCACCGAGTACCTGCTCGGCAAGGCCAAAGATCGCCTGCACATCGTCGAAGGCCTACTGAAGGCGCTCGACATGATCGACGCCATCATCGAACTCATCCGTGGTTCAGAGAACCGTGGCGCAG
>CALJDK010000027.1 GCA_938023735.1 uncultured Acidimicrobiales bacterium | reverse complement strand
CGCCAGGTTGCCGGACTCGCCGACCCGGTCGGCCTCATCACCTCGGGTTGGGTGCGTCCCAACGGCCTGCAAATCTCCAAAGTGCGGGTGCCGCTCGGCGTCGTCGCCATCATCTACGAGAACCGGCCCAACGTCACCAGCGATGCGTTCGGGCTGTGCCTCAAGTCGGGTAACGCCGCGTTCCTTCGAGGATCATCGGGCGCCATCAACTCCAACATCGCGATTGCAAGCGTGCTGCGGGGCGCGTTGGAGAAGGCGGGGCTTCCGGCCGACGCCATGCAGTTGGTCGAAGACACCAGCCGCGAAGCTGCGGTCGAGTTCATGCAACAACCCGACTACGTCGACTGCCTCATACCTCGCGGCGGAAAATCACTCATCGACTCCATCAAGGCCAACGCCACGGTGCCCTTCGTCATTGACGGCGACGGTAACTGTCACGTCTACGTCGACGAATCCGGCGACCTCGAGATGGCAGCCGACATCATCGCAAACGCAAAAATGCAACGCCCATCGGTATGCAACGCGGCCGAAAGCCTGCTGGTGCACCAGTCGGTGGCCGAAGAGTTTCTGCCCCGTGCCGTCGCCGCGCTCGAAGGAGTCGAACTGGTCGGCGATGACGTCGCGCGATCCATCATCCCGTCGATCGGCGTCGCTACCGCCGACGATTGGTACACCGAGTTTCTCGACCTCAAACTTTCGGTGAAAGTAGTCGACTCGCTCGACGACGCCATCGCCCACATCAACGAACACAGCAGCGGCCACAGCGAAGCCATCATCACCAACGACCTGGGCTCAGCCGACCAATTCACCACCGAGGTCGACGCCGCCGCCGTCGTCGTGAACGCCTCGACCCGCTTCGTCGATGGCGAAGAATTTGGTTTCGGTGCCGAAATCGGCATCAGTACCCAGAAGTTGCACGCCCGGGGACCCATGGGGCTCACTCAGCTCACCACCGAAAAGTATGTGGTGCGCGGCGACGGCCAAACTCGGGGCTAAATCGTTCCGCGGAACGTGCCGATTTATTCGGCATGAGTTTCGCCGAAATGTACCGCGACGGCTGCACGCCGATATCGCGTCATGAAAGCGACGACGAGACCCAGCAAAGCCTGTACGGCATTGCGCTTCCAGCGGCCGCCCTTTTCGTGCTTCTCGGCGCCATTGCGTACCTGGTGGTACGAACGGCTACCGCCGACCAGTTCACTCCCACACAGCTCCGGTGGGTCTTTCCCATCGTGGGCGCGCCATCGATGGCCTTTGCTGTGTTCTTCTGGAAACGGGTGTGGTCGATCGACGACCGCCCGATCATCGAAATCGCCACCGCACATCCGGGCACGGTCGAGGTGGTTGGCAAGGTTCGCACCGGCGGGCCGGCCAAGGCCTGGTTCAGCGGGCTTCCGGTGGTGTGGTGGGAAGCCGAAGTCACCGAATGGCGCAAAGGCCCGGATGGCCGTCGAGAGCTAAAAACGATCTGGGAGTCAAAGGGCGGGCATCGCACCTTCTGGATCGACGACGGCACTGGCCTGCTCGAAGTCAACGCTAACGGGGCGGCATCGAGCGGCGCCCGGGTAACCGTCGACCGCACCATCAACGACCACCGAATCATCGAACGGGCCCTGGTGGTCGACGACACCGTCTTTGCAACCGGCCCGGTGCAGTTGGCCAAGGGCAACCGTTTGGTCATGCGACGTCCGCGTACCAGCCTTGACGCCGGTCACGGATCGCCGTTCTGGATCGCCTTCAGTGAAGAACGGCTCCGCGCTGGTTGGCGAGCAATCGCGCTCTTTCTCACGGCCACGGCGTTGCTCATGGCGGGATCGTTCTCCCTGTTCACTACGGAGCCGAGCACCCACCCTGATCATGTTGGGCAAACCACCCTGCTGCTGAAACAAAGCCCGATCCTGATGCTGTTTTTCATCGTGCTCGGCGGCGGATGTGGCATCCAGTTGTTGCACTACGCAATCCGACTCTTCAACCGCCTGGTCTCTCTCAAAGAACAGGTGGCCTTTGCCTGGGCCACCATCGATGTCGCGGCTGCCCGGCGGCACGCCCTCATCACCGAACTCATGGGCGCCGCGGCCGCGTCGGCAAATCACGAGCGCGAAACCCTCGAAGAAGTCATTCGCACCAGGTCGCAACTTCCGAGCAAAGAACGGGTGGCCGCCGTCGATGCCGAACTGGCCGCCGACCGCCCCAACCGGTCGCTCATCGGTCGACAAGAGGCCCACCCCAACATCCTTGCCGCCGAAGCTTTTCAGACGTTGTTTGATGAGCTGATCGAGTCCGAGAACCGCATCGCCGCCTCGCGGAAGTTCTACAACGATGCCGTCGTGCTCCTGAAGGACCGGTCGTCGTCCTTCCCGGGTGTCATCCTCGCACCGCTGGTACTAGGTGGACAGATGCCGCCGCTGCTCAGCTTCGACGATGACGATCTGGGGTCCCCCTCGGTGGCGCTGCAACCCACCGGTCCCGGTACTGTGGGGGCATGACCTCCGACAGCACTGAACCCAGCACTGAAACCAGTGCTGCTGCTACCGACGTACTCGAGACCACCGGCGACGTCCTGCTCGACGTAACCCCCGCTGCGATGAAGATGGTGCTCGACATCCGCAACCAGGAAGACGAGCCTGAACAAACCGCCCTTCGGGTCGAGGTGGCTGGTGTCAGTGGCGTCGAATACAAGTACGACCTGTCCTTCGACGACATCTCTTCGGCCGACGACACCTACGGCGTGTACACCATTGGCGAACTCACCTGCATCGTGCCTGCCAACAGCATCGAGCTTATGCGCGGCTCCACCCTCGACCTTCCCAGCAACCCCATGCAGGAAGGCCTGGTCATCCGCAACCCCAACCGCCCCAACCCGTTGGGCGACATGGGCGAGATCGAACTTACCGGAGAGCCTGCCGACAAGGTGCAGCAACTCCTCGAAGCCCAGATCAACCCGGCACTGGCATCACATGGCGGCTACGCCGAGTTGGTGAAGGTAGAAGATGGTGCCGCCCACGTCCTGATGGGTGGCGGTTGCCAAGGCTGTTCGATGAGCGCCATCACCCTGGCCGAAGGCATCAAATCGGCCATCGTCGAAATGATCCCCGAGATCACCGAAGTAATCGACGCAACAAACCACGAAGCCGGCGAAAACCCTTTCTATACCGACTAGAGGGGGTTGCTGATTCGATCCGGTAGTGGAGAGTCTGAACGCCTGCGACGTCCCAGGAAACAGCCGGCGCGCCGCGAGCCGCTCCGTGCGTAACGGCCCGGCCGGAGGCCAATCACCGCTGTCCCGGACCAAGCGCTCGGATCCTGCAGTAGGAACACGTCGCGGCAACGTACGGTAGAAGGCCGCGCCAGTATGAGTGCGAGTAGGGCCAAGCCCAGACGCGATCACTCGAGGACCGCTAGGTGCGCGCTGGGGGGACCGCCAGGCACGCGCTCAGGCGTGTCAGTGTGAGCACGTAGTATTGCCCTGATGCCTTCTATTCGTTGTGGTCACTGCGGTGGCGCCCATACTTCTGTTGCTGAGATCCGCGAGTGTTCGGCGGGTGGCGACGCCACGGCCGGCTCTGCGGTTGGCAGCGTGCCAACCAACGACAACACCCTCTTTGGCGGAACCCCCGATGCTTCCGATGCCCCCGATGCTTTCGATGGTCCACCGCCGGCGTGGGACGACTCGTTTGTCGAACCCGAGCCCGAAGGTGCCTTCGGTGGGGGAGGGGCCGGTGGTTCGGGCCCTCGACGCGTCACCTTGCGCGACAACACGAGCCTCGCGCCCATCCCGTTTGGTGCTGGGCCCGACGCTTTGGGCCGAAACCTCATCGTTCGTTCGGGGGGCGATGCCGAACCAGTCATCCCCGATCAGTGGGCCGACTCGTGGATGTACACCATCGATGCCGAGGTGCTGGCCAGTCCGGAATCGCTGGTGCTCGAGCTGCTCCCGTTGTGGAATGCTCGCGAACGCTACGTCATCGAGCTGGTTGGCGATCTGTCGTTCGACCGCACCGAGGCCACGTCGATCCCGGCATGGGACCTGGGCCCAAGCTTCTCCTTCGACGTCGAGCGTCTGCATCATCTGGTGTGGTCCAACAGCGTCGAGCTTCGCGATGGCGTGTTGCACTCCCGGCTTGCGGCCCGAGCGGTCGAACTCGGAGCCACGGTGTTGCCGCTCGATGGTGATCAGGCGGGCGAGCTTCAGCTGCCCGATGGCACCGAGGTAGTGCTCGACGGCGGGCCAATGTCGCCCACCATCCACGCCGAACCAGTACTGCATGCGGTGTCACTTTCCGCTGGTCTGCTTGCGCCCCTTGGTACCGCAGCGCCTACCGCCGACCTGGCCGACGATCAGTTGCAGGCCGTTGCCCATGTGGGTGGGGCGGCTCGTATCATCGCCCCGGCAGGTTCGGGCAAAACCCGTGTGCTCACCGAACGCGCCCGACACCTCATCACCAACTGGGGCGTGCCGGTCGATGCGCTCACGCTGGTGGCGTTTAACAAGCGGGCCCAACTCGAAATGCTCGAGCGCACCACCGACCTTCCCGGGCTTCGCGTTCGCACCCTCAACGCGTTGGCACTATCGATCCTCAACGGCACCGACGGCTTTGCTTCGCAGAAGCACCGCCGCCGCACCATCAGCGAACGCGACGTCCGCAAAATCCTCGACCGGTTGGTCGAGCTCCCGCGTCGGGCCAACACCGACCCGGTCGTCATGTGGATCGAAGCACTCACGGCGGCCCGTCTTGGGCTTCGTCAACCGCGCGAGGTCGAGACCTCATACCAGGGCGATATCGAGGGCTTCGCAGGAGTGTTCGAGCAGTACCGGCAACACCTACTCGAAACCAGCACCGTCGACTTCGACGAGCAGATCTACGCCGCCATCGAGGTGCTCCTCACCAACCCGGCGGCCCGGCACCAGGCCCAGCTGGCAAGCCAGATGTTGCTGGTCGACGAGTTTCAAGACCTTACGCCCGCCCACCTTCTTCTGGTTCGGCTGCTTGCCGGACCTCGCGCCAACGTCTTTGGTGTGGGCGATGACGACCAGACCATCTATGGCTTCACCGGCGCCTCGCCTCGCTGGCTCATCGACTACGACGAGTTCTTTCCCGGAGCAGCCTCACACGCGCTTGAGGTGAACTACCGGTGTGCGCCGGGTGTCATCGATGCCGCCGCCAAACTTCTTTCGTTCAACGACGAGCGGGTCGACAAGGTCATACGATCGGCTCCAGATCGGCTCACGTCCGACGCCGACCTGGTGGTAGTCCCCACCGACAATGTGGTAGCCGAGCTGCAGGCGAGCGTGGAGCAATCGCTCGACCAGGGCGCATCGCCTGGCGACATCGTGGTGCTCGCCCGCGTCAACGTGAGTCTCGCGGTTCCCCAGGTCATCCTGGCCGAGGCTGGCATCCCCGTCGTTGGTGCGGTCGACACCAAACTCCTCGACCGCACCGGCATCCGGGCTGCGCTGGCGTGGCTCCGCCTCGCTGGCGATATCAAGAACATCTTGCCTCGCGACATCAACGACACGGTGCGGCGCCCGTCGCGCGGCATGTCCAACAAGCTTGTGGGGTGGATGTCCGAGCACCGCGACCTTGCGTCCCATGAGCGGCTCGCCAACCGGCTCACGGGGCGCGACGCCGACAAGGTGTTGGGCTGGACCAGCGATGTGGCCGGTATTGCCCGTCGAATGCGCAACGGGGCAACCACCGCCGAACTGCTCGAACATATTCGCGATCACATTGGCCTCAGCACGGCGCTCACAACCCTCGATAACTCCCGCGGTAACGCCGACCGATCGACCCATATGGACGATCTCGAAACGCTCACCCGTCTGGCGGCGCTCGAACCCAACTGTCGCGAGTTTGAGCCGTGGCTTCGGGCTCGTCTCGATACCCCTACAAGCGCCGAGGGTGCTGGCGTGCTGCTCAGTACCGTTCACCGCGTGAAGGGCCTCGAGTGGCCACATGTGGTGGTTATCGGCGCCGAACAATCCACCTTTCCGCATCGACTGGCCGAGGTCGAGGAAGAGCGTCGAGTCTTCCATGTGGCGCTCACCCGCTCGTCGGTGTCCACCACGGTTCTGGCCGACAAGGCGTCACCGTCGCAGTTCCTCGACGAGCTCGAGGGGCGGGTTAGCCCGGTTGCTGCGCCGGCAAAGGCGCTCGAGCAGCGGGCCGCATCCACCAAGACCGGTAGGGCCCGAGAACGTGCTGGCGCCAGCCCCGAACCCGAGTACGACGATGCGGTCTTTGCGCTGCTTCGTGTGTGGCGCAGCGAGCGGGCGAAGCGCGATTCGGTATCGGCCTACATCGTGTTCCACGACGCAGTGCTCAAGGCCGTCGCGGCTCGACAGCCAACCAACCTCGCCGAGCTAGCCCAGGTAAAGGGCGTCGGCCCCGCCAAGCTCGACAACTACGGCGACGAACTCCTCGCCGCGCTCTGGGAAGGGTAGGCAACTCCCGCGAGAGAGGGCGAAGTGGCTTCGGAGAAGAAGAGGCTTTAGAGAAGGAGCTTGGCGACGTCGTCCGGCGTGTTTGCGAGCTGCCAGGCATCGGCAGCGATGAGCTCGTCGAGTCCGCCGTAGCCCCAGGTGACACCGATGGTGTTGATGCCGTGGGCGCGGGCGCCGACTACGTCGTGGCTGCGGTCGCCGATCATCACGATCTTGCCCGGTGGGCCACCCCCCGAGGGCTTACGGTCGACGAGGGTAAGGGCATGCTCGACCACGTCGGCCTTGGTGCGTCGTTTGCCATCGAGCGTGGCGCCGGCGACGGCTGCGAACCATTGGGCAAGCTCAAAATGCAGCAGGATTCGCACGGCAAACGGTTCGGGTTTCGACGTGGCCACCGCAAGCACCCAACCCGCATCGCGGAACCGGCGCAACATGTCGACGATGCCCGGGTAGACCTCGTTCTCGAACATGCCGTG
>CALJDK010000026.1 GCA_938023735.1 uncultured Acidimicrobiales bacterium | reverse complement strand
TCGATTCCGAGCCAGTACGGCGGCTTCGCATCGGGTGTGGAAGACGACTACATGGCGATGATTATCGCCACCGAAGAGCTGTCGTACGCGTCGCTCGGTGCAGGAGGGTCGCTCATTACCCGCCCCGAGATTCTGGCGCGTGCGCTCGAAACGGGCGGCACCGAGGAACAAAAGCAACGATGGCTCCCGAGCATCGCATCGGGCGAAACGCTGTGTGCCGTGGCGGTCACCGAACCCGACCACGGATCCGATGTGGCCGGCTTGCGGGTCACGGCTACCGCGACCGACGGCGGATGGCTCATCAACGGCACCAAGACGTGGTGCACGTTTGCCGGACGGGCAAACGCCCTGATGGTACTGGCGAGAACCCATGACGATCCCGACGTCGGCCACCGAGGTCTGAGCATTTTCATCGTCGAGAAACCCACCGACGATGGCCATGAGTTTCGCCACGAAGCCGCCGGAGGAACCATGGATGGTCGAGCGATTCCCACGCTCGGCTACCGCGGAATGCACAGCTATGAGGTGAGCTTCGATAACTGGTTCGTGCCGAACGAAAATCTGATCGGTGGTGACGACGGCTTGAACCGAGGGTTCTACCTGCAAATGGCGGGGTTCGAGAACGGGCGCGTGCAAACCGCCGCTCGGGCTGTTGGGCTGATGAACCGGGCCTATGAGCTCGGTCGCTCCTACGCCGAGGACCGTCGGGTTTTCGGCCAGGCCCTTCTCGAGTATCAACTCACGCGCGCAAAACTCGGTCTCATGGCGGCAATCATCGCAGTATCGCGCGAGTACACCTACGACGTCGCTCGGTTGATGGCCAACGGCGAGGGCGCCGCAGAAGCCGCTATGGCAAAAGCCTTCGTCTGCAAGTGGGCCGAGTGGGTCACCCGTGAGTCGCTCCAGATTCATGGGGGCATGGGGTACGCCGAGGAGTACGAGGTGAGCAGACTCTTCGTTGATGCTCGTGTACTTTCGATCTTTGAGGGAGCCGACGAGACGCTTTGTCTCAAGCTCATCGGGCGGCGGTTACTCGCCTAGTCAACGCGTCGGCGGAGCGAAGAAACCCGATCCGCAGGGACCCGTTGAAAATTGACAGTAGACGCCTAAACACCGGCGAAAACGAACCGATCATTTCGTATGTCATTGATTCACTCGGTTCAGTTTTTGGATGGTCGATCGCACCTGGTGCGGCTTGTGTCGGTCATAGCCACGATCATGATGGTGGCGATTCTGCTTCCTGTGAACGCGACGTTCGCGCAGTCCCAGAACGAGGTGATCATCACCCCGGTCTTCGATGGAACGGGGCCGTTCGACGCAGCCGATCCAGACACGCCAGGAGGCAGTGCCCCCGAGCCGCATACGGCGTCGCTCGATGGAGGTCCTCAGAACCTGGTGGTTCGTACCTTCGATCAGTACGGCGTGCGCGTTGATTGGAACATTAACGAGGCGGCGGCGACGGCTGCAGTGCTTACTGTCGTGCTCCCGGATCACTCAACCTGGACCCCAGACGATACCGGAATGTTCGCTGGCTGTGACCCAACCGCGTCGTCCTTTCCGAACCCACAGACTCTCGAGTGCCACCTTCTCGATCAGACTGAGGGCTCGAACGGCACGATCCGTCCGATCGCCACGCTCGGCGCCGAGCTCGACAACGAAACCTTCGATGTCGTTGCCACGCTCACCACCGCTCAGGACTCGTCGGGGACAGTGACCGACGGGCTGGACCAGCAGTTCACGGTTTCCGAGGGTCCGAACGTCGACTACATCAAGGGCGCGCCGTTGACCTCGGCCGAACTCTTTCCCAGCACTGCCAACGCTGGATACGTGCTGCTCTATCCGCTCACGTTCCATGACTATTCGCAGATTTCAGACAAAAAGGGTAACGGACCCATCGATGACAGCGTTGCTGTCGAGCTCTTTGACCATATGTGGTCGCTTACGCCAAGCGTTCGACTCGCCACGCCAGCTGAAATGACTGCCAGTGGATTCGGAGGCACCAACTGCGGTCAGTATGCCCAATCGGGTCCGTACGTCGACACTGTGAACGGAACGTGGTCGTGCGGTGCCACGATTACATCCGGAAGTTACCCTGTCGTTCCGATAACCGTTAGCGGCTTTGTCTCGAGCCCCGCTCCAGCCACCCTGGCTGACGGCAACGCCAACACGTTGGCGCAGGTGACGTCCGGACAGATTGCCCTGTTCTTGACCACCGACGAAGTTGACGATGCGATTCTCGATCAGGACAACGCCGGGACGGCTCAGGCCGCCGAGTTCTTCAATGCGCTGGCCGCGGTTGACCAAACGACCACGCTGGTCGACACGACACCGGTCGACGGGTTCCCCGACAACCTTGTCGACGGCGTCGGTAACGGTACGGCGGGTCCCGGTCTTCCCGCTGACCCATCGAACAACAACGCCGACGCGACCTTTGGAGCGTTTACCCCGACTCCGCCGGACGGCTTCCGTACCGGTCAAGACACCCGGTGGTATCCGGGGCCACTGCAGATCGCAGCAACGTCGGGCGCAATTTTCGCCGCAGATCAGGTGTTTCGACATGTTGACATCAACGACCCCGCAGCGGGCGGTCTAGGACTCATACCTGGCACAAACGTAGGAAGTCATTCGACCGGCGGGAGCGACTTCATCGGGACGGTTTCGCGAGGCCAAGTCTTAACCGCGGCCGCCAAGGTCCACGCACGAGGCAACGTACCGGATACGAATATCGCGTTCCACCAATGCGTAGCGTTTGATACCTCGCACTATGAAGTTATTGATCTCCCCGCACAATTGACCGTGCGCCACGCCGACCAAGCGGACTTCGGCGCTGCTGCCCCCGCTACCGGCTACACCTCGGAGCCGCCGAGCGATGGCATCGCCCATGTCGAGCAGGGCAAGTTTTACTCGAACTTTCAATTCCGCTCCTACGTCGGCGGTGCCGGCGGCGACCATCCCGATTGGGATCATGTCGTCGAAGTCACCAACGCATTGCCACCAGTAGCTCCCTCGACCGGCCGTACCGGAATCGATGGGGATACCCCGACGTGTAACTCGGGCGACGCCGGCTCCCTTGGCTGGGTACCAGCAACGAGCGATCTATCGGATTTCGACCCGAACAACGATGGCAAGTACGAGCTTATTACACGGGCGCGAGTCCGTTCGCTCGAAACCACCGACGTCTATCCCGAGCAAGACGTCCTCACCCATGATCGATGGGGACGCGTTGGCCAGTGGGTCTATTTCAACGTGCAGGTCAAACAAGATCTCGCGGTCCAGACCGACGATCAGGAGCTGTTCCTCTTCTCCTCGTGGAGCTACACCGACAGTCCTTGGGACGGCACCAATCAACCAGTGGTTGGTCAAGGTCAGTCGTGTGCGCCGTACTCAGGAGGTGCGTGGGACCTC
>CALJDK010000025.1 GCA_938023735.1 uncultured Acidimicrobiales bacterium | reverse complement strand
GCAGAGCTCATCAGTCAACTCGAGCGCCTCGATGGGGCAGCCGCTTCTTCGGTGGTGCCTGCATGTCCGGAGTGGTCGGTGAAGGATGTTGTTGCCCACATCTGTGGACTCAACGTCGAGTTGCTAGCCGGCGTACCCTTTCAGACCATCGGTTCTGAGGAGGCAACCTCGCGCCAAGTTGACGATCGTCAGCATCTCAGCCTCGACGAAGTAATCAGCGAATGGCTCTCCGTTGCACCTTCAATTGACGAACTTTTTAAGGCCGACACCAACGTCGCTGCTGCGCTGCTCGCTGACCTCGTTGTGCACGCCTACGATCTGCATGAGTTGATCCTGCAGGACATCACGGTGGCCGCCACGGCGATCCCTCTGTCCGCCCAGCGGTACGCAGGCAGACTTCAGACCCGACTGGCCGCCGAGATGAACGTCGGGCTCACGGTCGACTTCGCAGATTTGGCCGCCTGTGCCGCTCCCGACCTCGACGGTGGAGATGCGGCGACGTTGCGAACCTCGGCCTTGCCATTCGTTCGGGGTGTTACCGGTCGTCTCACCAGGGGCGAGGTCGAAGCGTTCGACTGGAGCATCGACCCGTCGGAAATCCTCGACAACGCGTGGAACCTCTACGGCCCGTTCCGAACCTGAACCGTAGGCCGGGTGACCGACGCCTGGCCTATGCGGCGGTCTTGCCGACATAGCTTCCGCCGAGCAAGATGACCCGCAACAACCTCGTCGGGAGAAAACCATGTCCGGAGCACCCAAGTCGACTGCAGTATTCGACGATCTCATCGCCACCTTGACCGAGATCCGCGATGGCTATGTGCTCAATGAGGAGAGATTCACCGACCCACTCGACGTGGTCGAGGGCTACCGGTATGTCGGGCAGGTGTTGGCTGGAGCGTCGGAGATGTTCTTCGAAGCCGACCCCGACCATCCTCGGTTCGTCTCGATCGTTTCGCCCGAACGCAAACTTCAAGGCGACAATCCTGACGCCATCTACCACTACGCACGGGTGCGAGGCGACCTCTCGTACCGGGTCTTCGGCACCCTCGAACACCAGTGCTACACGTCGTTCACCGTTCACGGGAAAGCCGATGACGGCGCCATGGCCGGGCCTCTACTCGGTGATGTCAACGACCGGGATTTCGAGGTCGACGACGACGGAAGCTACGAGGTCGTCTTCAGCGCAACCGAGCAACCCGGCAACTGGGTGGAGCTTCATCCCGATGCCCACGCCATCGTCGTGCGAAGTTACTTTCAGCTTGCGGTGTCCGCGCAGAACGACTCGAACGTGAGCGTTCGTATCGATATCGAGGCACTCGACGAACTCCCACCGCCGCCCCCGCTCGATGACGAAACCCTTGCCGCACGTCTCGCTGAAGGGGTGGCGTTTCTTCGTCAGGCAACCCTGGGACAAAGCCTGCCCGGCACATCATCGGGCGTTCCGTTCGTGAGCGATATCCCCAACGACGTCGCCACTCCGTTCAGCTTCCGTGACACCGGACTACCCGTGCCCGGCGCCGCCGACATTTTCTACTCGATGGGCCGGTGGGACCTTGCCGACGGTGAGGCAATGGTGATGACCGGCACGTTGCCCGAGGCGCCGTTCGCCAACGTCATGTTGTGGAACCGCCATATGCAGACGTTGGAGTACCGGAATCGGCAATCGTCGCTCAACCTCGAGCAGATTCACCTCGAAGACGGCGGCACCTACAAAATCATCATCTCCGACACCGATCCCGGCCATCCGAACTGGCTCGATACATCCGGCCATCGCCAAGGCACCGTCTTCTGGCGGTTCCTTCTCCCCCAGGACGACCCACCGAAGCCAGAGTGCACGGTGGTCACTCTCTGAATAGCGGCGCAGCCCTTCCAGCGTTCAGTAGTGGGACAGTGCCTCGTGCACGATGTCGTAGTGGTCCGGCCCCACTTCGACCAACCCAGCGAGCGATGCCGCCTTCAATTCGGCCCTGATCGCCGGATCGTCGGCGGCTTCCAGCAAGAGGCGGCGCACCTCGGCGATTTGTTCGGGGTCGAGGGTCGATCGGGCCACGAGTGGCTGAACCGGCCATGGGCCGAGTCGTTCAATGATGTGGAAGTCAGCAACCTGAGGGTCGAGCCGCGCCCGTCCAATGCGGACGATGGAATCAACGACGGCAACGTCGATCTCGCCAGCGAGCAACAGGTCGATCGAGCTGTGGTGGCCGCCGGTAAACACCTGTCGAACAAAGTCTTTCGGTAAGCCCCGATCTCGCAGCGCAAGCTGAAGCGCATAGTTGCCGCTGAGGCTCACCCCGTCGTTGCAACCAATCGTGCGCCCCCCAAGATCGGCAAACGATGAGATACCCGTGCCCTTTCGCGTGATGACGTCGCCGAAGTACACCGGTCGGCCGTTCGAACCCGGGTCATCGGGAACCCAGGCAACTCCGGCAAGCCTGATGGATGGATCTTCGCCACGAGATCGCATCTCGACGTAGGAGGTTGAGCAGATCCACCCCAGGTCGAACGAGTTCCCGCCAAACGGGTCGGCCGGTGCGATAGGGCCTGAATGCGACTCGTCGAATTCGACCTCAGCACCGACAACCTCACCCAAGCGTTCAAACAACGAACGGGGAAAGCCCGGAGACATGTAGCTGATGAGGCGCACGAGGATCACGGTACCACCGCCTCCTTGCGGAAAAACCGCCAGGACTCACGATCGTTCGGCTGATCCTGATTGGCCGGCCCAGAGAAAATCGAAAGGTCCCTCGGCGCCTGTCAGATAGGTTGGACGACCGTGTCTACGCCAGACTCCCCCGACCATCCAGATATTGCCCACGAACAGGCGTATCTTCACTCGGCACGGGTTGCGCTTGAAGAAATGGTTGACCGGGCCGAAGCCACGCTCGAGTTTGGCGAGCGGGCGGTGCGAGAAGAGAACACCGCCGAAGCCCGAATAGCCCGCTCACACCTGAAGGACCGCACCGCTTCGCTCAACCTGGGCAATGCGACCCTTTGCTTTGGGCGAATCGATGAAGATCCGCTTCTGGCCGCAGGCGACACCTGGTACGTCGGGCGCCGCCATATCGAGAATGCCGACACTGAACCGGTGGTCGTCGACTGGCGTGTACCGGTCGCTATCCCCTTCTACCGGGCAACGTCGGCCGACCCGCAAGGCCTGGCGCTACGCCGCCGGTTCACCTGCGAAGGCGACACGATCGTCGCCATCTTCGACGAGAATCTCGACGACCCCGACTCGGTCATCGGCGCAGGTCTCCCCGATCCGTTGCTGGCTGAAGTTGAGCGGGCACGGTCGGGCGAGATGCGCGACATCGTGGCCACGATCGCCGGCGAGCAAGACGAGATCATTCGGGCCCCGTTGGCCGAATGCCTCATCGTGCAGGGCGGGCCGGGCACCGGGAAGACCGCTGTTGGGCTACACCGTGCAGCATTCCTACTCTACGAACACCGCGAAGAACTGAGCACCGATCGCGTGCTTGTTGTCGGGCCGAATCGAATGTTCCTTCGTTATGTCGGCAACGTGCTTCCGTCGCTCGGGGAAACGGCCGTTAGCCAGGCAACCGTTCGATCGCTCCTCGACGTGAAGTATCGGGTGCGTGGCGAAGACGACATCGAGACGCATGTGCTCAAAGGCGACATCCGAATGGCCGAGGTTCTTCGGGCCGCAGCTCTCGACAAGCTCAAGGTGCCCGCCGACGACGAACGCCTGCCGGTGGGGGCGCGATCGGTGAGCCTCTCCCCTACCCAGATCTCCCTCGCACAAAAGACCGCTCTGGCTCGCAACTTGCCGCTGAACAGCGCTCGTTCGGTGTTTACCCAGGTGCTTTTGCGCGAAGCGAAGCAGCAGTTGATCGACCGCGGCATCGGCGAGCTTCAAGTCGACCAGACCGTCGCGGCACTCCGCTCTGGCGATCCGCTCAAACGACTCATCAGCCGCTGCTGGCCGAACTTCGGAGCGACCACACTCGTGCAGCAAACGCTCGGCAATAAGGCGCTGCTCGCCCGCGCAAGTAGCACCCTCCTGACCGACCAAGAACGGGCACTTCTCCACCGCAAGCCGACCAAGAAGACCGCCGACGAGCAATGGACCGAGGCCGACCTCGCGCTCCTCGACGAAGCCCAAGCGCTCAGTGCCGGCACAGCAACCCAGTATGGCCACGTGGTGGTCGACGAGGCTCAAGACCTGAGCGCGATGGCGCTTCGGGTGGTAGGCCGTCGGGCTCGAAAGGGTTCGCTCACCATCCTTGGCGACATAGCGCAGGCCACCGCACCATCGGCCCAATCGAGTTGGGACGACGTCGTTGCGGCGTTAGGCATCGACACCGACCAAACCAACGTCCGCACGGCCGAACTGACGGTGGGCTACCGGGTTCCCGGACCGCTGCTCGACTTCGCGAACCAACTCTTACCCGTCACCGCTCCAGAGATCACGCCGTCAACGTCGGTTCGCCACGGCGGGCCGGGACCCAACCTCCAAACCGTCTCCCCAGACGACCTTATTGCGGCCACCGTCGCCGCCGCTGGCGACGTAGCCGGTGAGTTTCAGACCACCGGCGTGATCGTACCGTCGCCAATGGTTGACGCGGTGCTCCAAGGCCTGAAAGCCGACGGTGCCGACCCGGTCGATACTCGCAAGTCCGAAACCCTGGGCGCCGCCCTCTCGGTTGTAGACGCCGCAGTGGTGAAAGGCCTCGAGTTCGATGTGGTGGTGGTCGTCGAACCGGCAGCGTTCGCCACGCTGTACCCCGAGGAGCTCACCGGACTCCGGCTGCTCTATGTGGCCCTCACCCGAGCAGTCCAGCGGCTGACCATCGTCCACAGCCAACCCCTCCCAGCGCCCCTCACCGTCTGAACGGGCGCAGATTCGGCGGCTGCGCGAGACTCCGCAAATGACCAACGAGGAACTGCTGGCCTACGTAGCGATCGAACGCGTGCAGCGAGGCTACGCCGACGTCGTAAGCCGACAGGCTTGGAGCGAGCTGAGTTCCATCATGGTGCCGGATTGCCCGATCACCATCGATACGGTTGCCCAGAGCTACGAGTTCGCAGGCCCCGAGCAGATTGGCAGCTTCATCTCGAGCCAGATTGAGCGTTTCGACTTCTTCGAGTTCGTCATCCTCAACACCATCATCGAAACCGACGTTGCCCGTGGTGTCGCTGCAGGTCGTATGTATATGCAGGAAATCCGTCACGATCGCGACGAGGGCGTTCGGACCGATGCATACGGCGTCTACCACGACCGCTTCGAACGAGATGCCAATGGCACCTGGAAGATGGCGCAGCGCTTCTATCGCTCCTTCGCCCGCACCAACCTCGAGTCAGCAAGCGGCGAGATGACGACCTTTCCACCACCATCGATGGACCTTCACGAGCTGATGGCGTGACTTTCTAGGCTGGCACGCGCTCGGGGCTCACTGACCACGGTGGGTCCTGCGGGCACAAGGCCAGCAAGCTAGAATCTAAACTGGGGGTCTTTCGATGTATCTGCAAGAAAGCGCCGAGCAACGGGCGTTTCGTGGGCAACTTCGGGAGTATTTCGACGCACTACTTACGCCCGAGATCCGCACAAAGCTCCTTGATGACACCGAGACTGCCACCGCGGTGCGGCGTAGCCTCTTCCGACAGCTTGGGGCCGACGGATGGATGGGCGTGGGCTGGCCCACCGAGTTTGGTGGCCAGGGGCGCTCGCTTGCCGACCAGTTCATCTTCGCCGACGAGGCCAAGCGGGCCGACTGCCCGGTGCCCTTCGTAACCATAAATACCGTTGGCCCAACCCTCATCTCGCAGGGATCCGACGAGCACAAGAAGAAGTTCTTGCCGGGCATTCTGTCGGGCGAAATCGTTTTCGCAATCGGCTACACCGAACCCAACGCCGGCACCGACCTGGCCAGTCTGCAGAGCCGTGCCGACCTCGATGGCGATGAGTTCGTTATCAACGGACAAAAGATCTGGACGAGTAGCGCCCACGAGGCCGACTACGTGTGGCTGGCCTGTCGCACCGACCAGGACGCCAAGAAACATCGCGGAATCTCGATCATCATTGTTCCCACGACCAGCGAGGGCTTCTCCTACACGGGCCTCGCAACCATCAGCGGCATGCGATCCAACGCCACCTACTACGACAACGTACGGGTGCCGGCAGGCAACCTGGTGGGCGAACGCAACGGCGGTTGGGGCCTCATTACCAACCAGCTCAACCACGAACGGGTTGGACTCAGCGCCATCTCGGTCGAGGCACTCGAGCTCTATGACCAAGCGGTCGAGTGGTCGAAGGCCGAGGGGCTGCTCGAACTCGACTGGGTGCGTTCCGACCTTGCTCGTTGCAAGGTGCTCCTTAACGCCATGAATCTCCTCAATTGGAAAATGCTTCAAGCCGTGGACCAGGACGAACTCTCTGGCGGCGATTCATCGGCGGTGAAGGTGTACGGCACCGAAAGCGCCGTGACCGTGTACAACCTGTTACTCGGCATCATGGGTACCGCCGGCCGAGTCCGCCCCGGTTCCCAGGGTGCTGTCCTGGCCGGCCGACTCGAACGGGCCGGGCGTGCGGCACAGATCAATACCTTTGGCGGAGGCGTCAACGAGGTCCAGCGCGACATGGTGGCGTGGATGCGTCTGGGCCTAACCCGACCGGGAAGGCGCTAGCCCAATGGACTTCAATCTTTCCGAAGAACAGGCAGCGTTGCGAGACCTTGCTCATCAGGTCTTCACCACCTCGACCTCGGTGGAATCGATGGAATTGATAGCCGCCAGCCACGATCGGTTCGATCGAGCGTTGTGGGCCACGCTGGCCGAAACCGGCCTTCTCGGTGTCGTCGTACCCGAATCTTACGGCGGGTTGGGATTCGGTGTGTTCGAAGCTGGCTTGGTACTCGAAGGCTATGGCCACTCGCTATCGCCGATGCCCCTAGAGGAGACTCTTGCATCGGCGCTCGTGCTCGCCCGTTTCGGCACCGAAGAACAACAAGCGCGACTGTTGCCTGGGATCGCGGCCGGCGAAGTTGTTGTGGTGATGGCGATGGAAGAATGGGGCATCAACGACCCGACGCAACTCTCTGTTACCGGCGCTCCGGTCGACGACGGTCTTCGAATTTCCGGTTCAAAGCCAGCCGTCGGTGCCGTCGCCGACGCCACGACGTTGCTGGTGCCGGTGCAGACCGCCGACGGGGTGCTGTTCGCGCTGGTCGACCCCAACGCAGCAGGCGTATCGCTTCGCACCAACGAAACCACCAACCATCAACTCCAATCCGACGTTTCATTCGACGACGTCCACGTTTCTTCCATCGACCTCCTACCCGGCGGTACCACCGCGTTGCCGGCAGCCATCCACATCAGCCGGGTCCTTAGCGGTGCGGTTGTCTTGGGTGCCTGCGATCAGGCGGTGGAGCTCACGGTCGAACACGCCAACAACCGCGAGCAGTTCGGCAAACCAATCGCTACCAACCAGGCGTACTCGCAACGCCTAGCCGACGCTTCGATAGCAATCGATTGCATTCGCCTCACTACCCATCAGGCTGCCTGGAAACTCGACGAGGGAGCCGATGCCGAGGAGGAAGTGCTGGTTGCGGCGTGGTGGGCGGCCGACGGAGGCTCGCAGGTTGTGCACTCCACCCAACATCTGCACGGCAGCGCTGGTGCCGACGTTTCCTACCCGGTGCATCGTCAGTACCTGGCGGTAAAGCAGCGGGCAAACACGCTCGGCTCGGCCAGTAGTCACCTCGCCGAACTCGGCAAGCTCATCGCCTCCTAGGAGACACGCTCATGTTCCCGCTCTCTGGTCTGCGAGTCGTCGAGATGGGCTCAAACATCGCGGTCCCGTACGTGAGCAAGGTGCTCGTCGACGGGGGCGCGCAGGTCACGAAAATCGAGTCCCCCAGCGGCGACCCCATGCGTCGATGGTCGGCGTCTGGAAGCGCCATTCCCAACGGTGCCGACGGGCCGATGTTTCAGTTTCTGAACGCTGGAAAGACGTCGGTGGTTTTCGACCTCGACGCTAGCGCCGGAGACCTCGAGTCACATATTGCCGATGCACACCTAGTGCTCGACGACCACCGACCCGCCGACGCCGCTCGCCTCAACATTCGCCCCGCAGATCTGCGAGCAATGAACCCTGCAGCCATCGTGGCAACGCTCACGCCCTTTGGTGCCAGCGGGCCGTGGGCGGATCGGCCCACCAACGAATTCGTACTGCAGGCGCTGGTTGGTGCCACCGAGAACCGCGGCATTCCCGGAGAGGAGCCCATCTCGGTGGGTGGCCAGTTGGGCGATTTTGTCGCTGCGGCATTCATGGCTCCCGCCGTGCTGTCCTTCGCCCTCGCTGCAGCCGACTCTGGCGTCGGCGCTCACGTCGACTGTTCGCAGATCGAGGCGATGATGCTGGCGTTCCAGACCTATCGGCCGATCTTCGATTCATTCGCTCCCGACATGCGTCCGACCCGCCAGATCGAGATCCCCTCGATCGAGCCCGCAAAGGATGGGATGGTCGGGTTCTGCGCGATGACCGCTCAGCAGTGGCAGGACTTCTGCCACATGGTCGGAGCCCCAGAGTGGGCCGACGATCCTCGCCTAGCGAAATTCCATGGCCGAATGGAACATCGCTACGAGGTGTGGGAGCGAATTCGAGCGTTCACGTCCGAACACACGGTCGACGAGCTCGTCGAGCTCGCTACGTCGTTTCGTATTCCGGCCGGACCAATCGGTGTCGGCGACAAGATCACCAGCTTCGACCAATTCGTCGATCAGAAGGTGTTTGTCGAGAACCCGCACGGATTTGTGCAACCTCGGTCGCCATTCCAGTTCTCGGCATCCGAGCTTGCTCCGCTTCGCCCCGCGCCAACTCTTGCTGAAGCAGCCTCGACGGTCGAATCCACTCTCTCTCCACCCGTACTGCGCTCGAGCACCGATCAACCACTCGCCGGCATCAAGGTCGTCGACCTGTCTGCCTTTTGGGCGGGCCCCGTCGCCACCAATCTGCTGCGGGTGCTCGGCGCCGACGTGATCAAGGTAGAAGGGCACACTCGCCTCGACGGCATGCGTTGGGCCAGCGGCCTGCCGATCCCTATGCATGAGGAGCTTTGGGAGTGGTCGCCGGTGTATCACGGCGCCAACGCCGGCAAACGAGTTCTTGCCATCGACTTGTCCGATGAGCGCGGGCTCGAACTCACCTTCGATCTCATCAGCGACGCCGACATTGTGATCGAGAACTTCAGCCCGCGGGTCACCGAATCCTGGGGGCTTACCTGGGATGCCATTAGCGCTGCGAACGACCAGACCATTTTCCTGCGGGTGCCGGCCTACGGCACGAAGGGGCCCTGGCGTGATCGGGTTGGGTTCGCCATGAACATGGAGCAGGTCAGCGGTCTGGCCAACCGCACCGGCTGGTCCGATGGAAGCCCTACGGTGCCCCGCGGACCCGTGGACACCCTGGCCGGCATGCACGCGGCAACCGCCGCCATCATGGCGCTGGCCGACCGCGAACGCCTTGGCGTCGGCCAACTTGTGGAGGTGCCGTTAATCGAAGGCGCACTGCAAGCTGCCGCAGAGCAGGTCATCGAGTACTCGGCGTTCGGAGAGGTGCTGTCGCGCCAGGGAAATCAAGGCCCGACGGCCAAGGTGCAGGGCCTCGCCGAGTGCATCGAACCCGACACCTGGCTTGCGGTCAGCTGCACAACCGACGACCACCTTGCCGCACTGGCCACCATCGCCGGTGGCAACGATCTCAACGCGCTGAAGTCTTGGGCCGCCAGCCGGTCAGCCACGGCTGCGGCGTCGGCGTTGTGGCGTGCCGGAATACCCGCTGGGCCATGCATGCACTTCAACGACACCGGCCGGTCGCCCCAGGATACCTTCCGCAGCTTTCTGCAATGGTTCGAACATCCCGTGACCGGCTGGACCCCCTACCCGAGCTACCCCTGGCAAGTAAACGGCAACCACCTCGACCTGGGCGGACCAGCACCGACCCTCGGTCAAAACAACCATGACGTGCTCGAGTCGTTAGGCCGAACCGCCAGCCAGATCACCCAGCTGGAATCCGACGGCATCATTGGCAGCTGGCCAGCGATGATTCCCAAACCCAGCTAGCTCTTTCCTAGGCTCACGAGATGCTCGGGTGGCGTACTGATCGATAGCCGCTGGTTAGGCTTGAGGCTGATGGATATCGGAGAAGTTCGGCTGAAATTGCTTGTGCCCGACGTGGTCGCCGAGAAGAAGTTCTGGGTCGACCGTTTGGGCTTTGCCATCATCAAAACATTTCCCGGCGGCATGATGATCGACCTCGGCGGCACAAGGCTCGAAGTCTTCCTCGATACCAACGCCGCACCATCGGGCATGGGCATCTCGATCGAGGTAACTGACCTCGACGACGTGTGGGAGCAGTGGGCGGATAGCCCCGACGTGGTACACCCCCTTCGGGCCAGCCGGTGGGGCGACCGCTCATTCGCGCTTCGAGCGCCAAACGGCATCGAAGTGGTGCTCTTTCAGCCGATCTAGCGGCCAACGTGGCTACATCGCCGGCGAATGCTGCATCCCCGATGCCGCGTTGCCAAGAGCCTTGGCCAGTTCGATGATTTGGTCGGACCGAAGGTTCGCGATGGTCGCTCGAACCGCTGGATCCGAGTTCACCCGGTAGGCGTCGGCGGCACGGATCGCGAAACCCGCGTGGCGGGCCGCCTCGACTGCTGCCTGCTCGTCGTTGGTCGGGATCCACACGTTGATGCCCGACCGTCCTGTTGCTGCGATTCCCTGCTTGGCGAGCGCTGCGATGAGGAGTTCTCGACGCTGGGAGTAGGAGGCTTCGGCGCTCGCCACCAGCTTGGCCGTTGCCGGGTCGGTTAACAGAAAGCCGGCGGCCCGTTGAAGCATATGGCTCACCCATCCGGGACCGTTGCTGACGGCCATTGCCAGCCGGTCGATGGTGACGGGGTCGCCAGCGGTCACCGAGATTCGAAGATCGGGTCCTAACGATTTGCCGAGCGACCGGATGATCGCGTGACGAGGACCCGGTGGGGTTAGCGGAAACCATGGCGTGCCGCTGATGGCCCCCGCATGGTCGTCTTGGACCAGCAAGAGCCCGGGGTGATCCGAAAGCAGAGCAGATAGCTCTGTCGCGCGCTCTTCGGTGAACGCTGCTCCGGTTGGGTTGTGTGCTCGGGGCGTAACGATAAGCCCAGCCAGGCCCTGCTCGAGCGCCCCCTGGAGTGAGTTCGGACGAACTCCGTGGTCGTCGACCGCCAGCGGCACCAGGTGAAGCCCGAAGGACCGCACGAGTTGATGCACCGGAATGTGGCCCGGGTCTTCGACACCCACCCGGTCGCCGGGGCGAAGGTCATTGGATCCGAGGATCTTCTCGATGGCGTCCATCGCCCCAGACGTAACGGTGAAGTGAGAGGGATCGATCTGGTCGGCGGCCAGCATGTCGGCCGCAGCCGCAGCGAACGTGGGGTCAACGAGTTGGTCGCCATATTGCACCGAATCGCCCGACGCCGCAGCCGCAAAGGCCGGACCCAGGTCGGGTAGAAACGACTGATCGGGAGAGCCCCGAAGCGCGTCGATGGTTCCATCGGGGATCGGCGTGACCTGGCTTCGCGCTGGTCGGGTCTGCGGCGCGATGACCGTTCCCTGCCTCCCGCGGCCGACCACTACTCCCCTGTCGCGGAGTTGTTTGTATGCGGCGGCCACGGTGTTTGGCGACACACCGAGTTCTGCAGCGAAGGCTCGAACGGTGGGTAGGCGATCGCCGGGGACGCGCTGCCCATCGGCCACCTCGGCCTCCAATCGGAGCCGGATACTCGTGGCTGTTGCCGACATAGTACGATTGTATCAGACAAACATAGTAATGTACTAGTACATAAAGGATCCACATGTCAGACGCACCTACCGGACCATCGGCCCGCACCACACTTCGGCGGGGAAAGAACCGCGCGGTGTACGACGAAGACCAGGTCAAAGCCATCCTGGCCGCAGGAGTTGCTGCACACGTTGGAGTGGCCACCGACGATGGGCCCATCGTGCTGCCGATGGCCTATGGAGTTCGGGACAACGAAATCCTCATCCACGGTGCAGTGGGCAACGCAATGTTGAAGAGCGGGCGCAACCTTGACGTGTGCGTCACCGTCACCATCATCGACGGGCTTGTCATCGCTCGCACGCCGTTCCACAACTCGATGAACTATCGCTCCGTGGTCATCAGAGGCATAGCAACCGCCATCGTTGACCCGGCCGACAAAATGGCCGCACTCAAGATCATCAACGACCACATCGCTCCGATTTGGGATACGGCCCGCCCGCCGAGTGAGTCCGACTTCAAGAAGACCCTTGTTCTCGCCGTGCCGCTCAAGGAAGTATCGGCAAAGGTTCGAGGCGAAGGCCCGGTCGACGAAGAGATCGATATGGACGGCCCGCACTGGGCAGGTGTCGTTCCGCTCACCAGCACGTGGGGCGCTGCGATTCCAGCCTCGGACCTTCGAGGGACTCCCGACACCCCGGCCGCGGTTCTGGACATGGCGAACACTTCTGCCCACTGAGGGTGCAAGAAGCCGGTATAGGGTCGCCCCATGGCTACCGATGACTCGTCTTCCGCTGGGCTCCGTATAACCGACGACGCCGGAGTTCGAACGTTCATATTCGACTCGCCACCGGTGAACGTCATCACCAACGACCTGACGAAGGCACTGTTCATCGCCACCAACGAGGCGGCCGACGACCCGGGGGTTCGGGTAGTGGTGCTTCGAAGTAACAACCCCGAGTTCTTCCTGGCCCACTTCGACGTTGGGGCCATCCTCGACATGCCCGCGCCAGCCGAGCCCATGACCGAACCCCACAGTTTCCATCGACTGTGCGAACTGTTTCGAACCATGCCCAAGCCAACGATCGCGATGATCGACGGTCGCGTTGGCGGCGGTGGGGCGGAAATCGCTGCGTCATGCGACATGCGCTTTGGGTCAGAACATACCGTCGTCAACCAGATGGAAGTGGGCTTAGGCATCATTCCGGGCGGCACGGGCACCCAGCGACTCCCCCACCTGGTTGGCCGGGGCCGAGCCATGGAGATCGTCCTGGGCAGCGATGACATCGACGCCAGCACCGCAACCGAATGGGGTTGGCTCAACCGACTGATTCCCAGCAACGATCTAGAAGACTTCGTGTACCGGTTCGCGCACCGACTAGCGTCATTTCCGGCCTTGGCGGTAGCAAACGCAAAGGCCGCAGTGCTGGCCAGCCAACCCGACCCCACGCCGGGCCTTGTTCGCGAAGGTCAGCTGTTCGAAGATCTCGTTGCCGATCCCGATGCCAAAGCACGCATGCGTGCCTTCCTCGACCACGGCGGACAAACACCAGCAACCGAGACTCGCATGGGAGCTTTCATTGCTGAGTTATAGGCATCACTGAGCTGTGGGGGTCCAGTCCCACTCGTGCATGGCGACGTCGTTAATCGACGCGTCGGTCCTGGTGAGTTCGAACACCTTGCCGGTCTTGGTTTCGAGAACGGTGTAGTGATCTTCGCCGTGACGTTCGATGACCTGCCACGGTTGTTCGGGGGAAGCGGGCGAGGTTTCTTCACTCAGCTGCCACTGTTTCGTCGCCCGGTGCAGCCCCCAGTAGCCAATCGCAATGATGAGTGCCACAACCAACAGAAACGCCATTGCTATGCATCGACAGCTCGACCCGCAAAACTTGAGCGGGACGAGGGCTGCCGTTCAGTCTCGGCTGAACCCTGGGACCCAACCTGAGCTATGGGTAAAGGTATGACCTCCATCGAACGCCCGACATCCTGCCGTATCGAACCGGTTGCCGAACCCGAAGGTGAACTCGCCGAGATCCTGGCATCGGCGCTCACCCACGACGGCAAACCGCTCAACATCTTTGGCGTTCTGGGCCGGCATCCGAAGCTGCTGAAGCGGTTCAACCTGCTCGGCGGATTCCTGCTCAACAAGGGCCTTCTGCCGGCCCGAGAGCGTGAGGTAGTGATTCTGCGGGTGGGGGCCAACGCCCGCGCCCAGTACGAGTTTGGCCAGCACACGATTATCGGAAAGCAGTGCGGCCTCACCGACGCAGAAATCGAAGCGCTTACCCAACCGCCTTCGGCCTACGACTGGTCCACTGGCGATCTGGCGCTCATCGCGCTGGCTGACGACCTGCACGCCGACGACTGCGTCAGCGACGCCACCTGGATGGCCCTGGGCACCCGTTGGAGCGACGAGGAACTGGTCGAACTGCTGATCGTGGCCGGCTTCTACCGGATGGTGTCGGGCTTTCTCAACAGCGCTGGCGTAGAGCTTGACCAAGGCGTTCCTGGATTTCCGAACAGCGAAGAAACCTCGACCTAGCCCGCCGTCTAGGACGCCTCGTCGCCAGCAGCTTCGCGAGCTAACTCTTCGCGGCGCTTGTCCGAGATCGCGTCGGGCGACCGCTGCCACATTTTCATACTGTCGAAGGTCAGCTTGTAGTGGGTAGGCACCTCGATGATCACCCGGTCGGGCGAGTCGAGGTGTTGCTGAAACGAGGCGCGGGCCTCTTCGCTGTCGGGCCTGATCTTGGCGCAAAATTCGGGGTAGAACCAGTCCTTCACGTCCTGACTCTTGTGCAGCTTGGCTATGCCTTTGTACGACGCGGTGAGACCCCCACGAAGACCGCTGCCCACGCTGGTCACCGTGATTGCCACCCGCGGGTCACGTTTGATTGCGTAAATCCGTGCTCGCTTCTCGGCCGCAGTGAGCCAGAACGTGCCGTCCTTTTCGAGAAACGACATGATGACACCGAAGGGCTCGCCGACCTTGGTGGTCCACTGGAACACACACTCCCTCTGCGCAGCCAGAAGCTTTGCCTCCATGTCGTCGTCGAGGCCGCAGTCGGTAAGGTCTTCATAGTTATCGTCAGCCATTGGTTTGCAATCTCTTTCGTTGCTTTGGGGGTCTTTGGACGTGCGTTCGTGCCTTAGCGCCGAACCTGCGGCATGACCGGATCGGCCTTGGCCACCCGCCCCTCGGCATTGGCAAGCGCCTGCTCGCCGTAGTGCTCGTGGGGAAGGATCCAGAACTGCTTTGCTTGCACAGCGGCCAGGACGATTTCGGCTACCTGCTCGGGCGTCAAGACTTCGGTCCAGCCGGTGAACATCTTTCCGTCAACCGTTGCCGGATCGACCCCGGGACGGTTGCGAGTGCTGCTGTTGATGTTGGTGTCGACGACACCCGGGCAAAGCACGGACACACCAAGGGGCGAGTTCTCCATCGCGAACTCGTGGAACAGCGATTGGCTCAGGCCCACCACGGCGTGCTTCGCCGCCACGTACGACGAGATTCCCGGGAATCCAAGAATCCCAGCGGTCGACGCCGTGTTGACAATGTGACCCGGAGCGCCAGCTTCGCGCATGCGGGGAACAAAGGAATGAACACCGTGGATCACCCCCCACAGGTCGACATCGATGACCCACTTCCAATCCTCGAGCGAACCCCACGCCTCGTGCCGCTCAACCACACCGGCGTTATTGCAGATCAAGTGGGCTGCGCCGAAGCGGGAGTAGGTTGCATCGGCGAACGCATCGACCGCAGCAGCATCGGTGACGTCAACAACAAATGTCTCGACGTCGTAGCCGGCACTCGAGAGGTCGGCTTCGGCCGTCGCCAGCGCTGCCGCCTCGATATCGCCAAGCATGAGCTTCATTCCGGCCGCACCGAATGATCGGGCAAAACCAAACCCGATGCCGCTTGCGCCGCCAGTAATCACGGCCACTTGGCCGTCGACGTTCTCCATAACCTTCTCCTGTTGTGGCTCGTGCCGGGTTGTCAGATCGCTGGCGTAAAGCCAATGTTCAGATGGTTCAGTGCCCGAAGGTGATAATTGGGGGCGATCGAGAAGTCGTTCTCGCCCTCGATGAACCACAGGTCGTCGAAGCGACGAGCTACCGCATCAAAGGAGTACTGCAACTCTCGCCGCGCCAGGGCGGCGCCCAGGCAATGGTGGATTCCGAAACCAAACGCCAGGTGGTTTCGGGCATCTTTGCGTTCCAGGTCGAACTCGCCGGGCCGTTCGAATTCGCGGCCATCGCGGTTGGCCGAGGCGTAGGCCACAGACACCGTGGAGTCCTTGGGAATCTTCACGCCGTGAAGCTCGACATCTTCAGCCGCGGTGCGGATCAGCCGCTGCACGGGGCTTTCGAGCCGCAGTACCTCTTCGACCATCACCGGCACGTAGGTATCGGGGTCGGCCTTGAGCTTGTCCCACTGCGCGGGGTTCTCGATGAGCAGCCGAACGCCGGCCGAGATTGCGTTGGTGGAGGTCTCCGATCCTCCAACAAAAGTGTCGGCCATCATCTCGGCATGAAGCTCTTCGTCGGTGAGCGTGCGCCCCCACTCGGGCACGACGGTGTTCACCAGGTCCGACAAGAGCGAGTCGTCGGGTTTAACCCGCAGCCGTTCGAAGATTGGCTGAAAGTAGTGCTGCGCCTCGATCTCCATCTCGGTTGACCAGATGGCCTCTTCTTCGGTCTGCATCATGCCGAGGCGCTGCACCCAGGCATCGGTCCACGCCTTGATCTGCCAGATGTCTTCCTCGTTGGCGCCCATCTGCATGCCGATCATGATGAGCGGTAGCGGCACAGCAAACTGCTTCACCCAGTCGCAACGCCCGTCGTCGATGAACGCATCGATAAGGCGCGTGGTGAGTTCCTCGAGTTGCGGCTCGAGCGCGGCGATCTTCTTTGGCCGAAACGCATGATTGAACAGGCCGCGCATCTCTTTGTGGTTGGGATCGTCGCGGCCAGCGAGTGTCGGGCCGGGCACCCAACCCTTTTCCTTGTACAACGCAAGCGTCAGCTCGGTTCGCCTGCCAGGCCGGACCTTCGGGCGACGGTTCACAAAGCGTTCGGTATCGCGTAGTACCGCTTTGACGTCCTCGTAGCGGGTGACGATGAACATCTTGGTTCGGTCGTCGAACCACACCGGGGCTTCGTCGCGCATGGTTCGGTATGCCGGATACGGGCAATCGTTTATCGCCGGTTCAAAGAAGTCCACGTGCTCCATCGGGCAGCCAATGTCGCTGCCGTCGTCGGCGCGGCCAAGACCTGTTTGTGGGTCGATTTCCTCTGCTGGCATATGCGTGCCCTCCCCCGAGGCGTCCACCGAATACCGGTGGTTGGCAACATATCAAACGGTTAATTACAACCGAAAAGGGAACTCGCAGGAGATGTGTGTCACTGCTCGCCAACAGCGTCGAAGCGGAACTTTCCGTCGTCGCCGTATACCGGGCCGCGGTCGTCGGCCGCGAACAGTCGGTTCTCGCTGTTCAGGAAACCGCCGACGTTATGCAGGACCTCGACCATCTTTGCGTAGTTGGGATGATCAAAATGCCGCGCAAGGTTCGCTGCATCGGTCCACAACTCATACACCTGAATGTGGGTTGGCTCGGCCGGATCGGCCGCAAAGCAGTAGGCCAAACACCCCGGCTCGTCAGCTCGAGTAGCTGCCTGGACCGGCGAGGTTTGGCGAACGGCGTTGTCCCGGTCGTTCTCGGTTTCGAACGACAGGGTCGCCGTAATGATGATGCTCATCGGTTGATGGGCCCCTTCGTTAGTGGATCAGGTCTTGCGCGGTCAGTCTGATGGGAAACTGCGGACGTCGTTAAACTCGTGAGGTTCCCATACCGGATCACGGCCGGCCACCACACTCACTGCTTGGCCAGTGGCCCCACCAAGCGCCGTGTCGATTGCCGCTTTCGCAACGGTTTCGGGCCGGAGCAGTCGGCTCTCGTCGCCGGCATCGTCGGCGTTTCTTCCAACAAGGGGTGTTGCCACGCCCGCTGGGCAGATGGCGTTGATCGTGACGCCATCGCGCTCCAGTGCTCGGGCCATCGCCCGGACCCAACCGACCACCGCGTGCTTCGATGCGGCATAGAAGGGCGTGGCCGACCATGCCGAGAGTCCCGCCGTTGAAGCCGTGGCAACTATCGCTCCGCCGTTCTGTTCCGCCATGACCTTGGTGGCCGCCACGGTTCCAATCACGACGGCGTCGGCATTTACCGCCATGACGGCGCGGTAGCGGTCGAGATCAAGGTCGCCCGCTACATACGGGTCGGCCAACGATTCGCGACGGCGTCCCAGAATTCCGGCGTTCAGAAATACCATGTCGAGCGATCCGAATTCGGCAACGGCTGTAGCCATCAGCTCCTGGTTTGCTGATTCTGATGTGACATCAATTTCCATCGTCGAGCACCCGCACGATGCCGCCACATCGGCCAACGCCTCGTTGTTGCGATCGGCAGCCAACACCGATGCGCCCTGAGCGGTCAGCTGTTCGACGATGGCGCGGCCGATTCCCGAGCCTCCTCCGGTTACGACCGCTGTCTTCCCGCCAAGATCTTTGAGGCCTTCAAGACTGTCCACGACATCACTCCCTCCATGCTGGCCGCTTCAGACTTGTTCGTCGAGTTCCTTGATGAGTTTGTTTGGTGCGGTCGCCCGATACGACTCTTCAATCAGCTCGGCCACCTCAACCCAATCAGCATCCTTGCTCACGTCAAGATTGCTCAGATCAAGACCCCGCCAGCCGTACGGCCCCCAGTAAGCGGGGGTAAAGAATCGTTGGTCCTGCTCGATGGCCATCGCATCGTCGGCGTCGGGCATAAACACCAACGCCTGGTCGTACTGGGCCGAGTCATGCTCGCCCGTCAGCACCGCGCCGAATCCGGCAAAGATCTTCTTGGTGAAGAACGCCGGCCGGCCATGCGACACCTTCTCGTCAGCGCCGGGCAGCGCTAGACAGATCTGACGGAGCCGCGCCAGAACCGGATCATCATCGTTGAATCGTGCCGGATGTGCCATGCCCTAGTGAAGCACGACCACGGCCTGCGGCGCTTCGTTTCGCCGCATCCAAGAAATTTCCAAAGAAATTTCTACCCTTTCGATGCAATTCACCACTTCTTGTCACACCCCCTTCGTAAGTTTGTGTGCATGACCTTCGTCGACGACCACATTGCGTTTGAGACTGCTCCCCTCACGCCCAACGACGTCCGTCCGGTGTTCAAGCAACTCATCGAGACCATCATGTCCATGCCCGATGGTCGGGCCATCGGCGAGCTTGGCTGGCTCGGTTGTCAGGTCACCGCAGCCGAAGTTCGTGTGCTGGCTCGGGCTCAACAAGGTGGTTCTACCGCTCGTGAGACCGAAGATCTCTCCGACCGAAACCGCAAGAAATCCAAGAAACAGCGTAAGACCGCCGCCAAGCGGGCAACCACCGCTCGCAATAATCCAGAACTGGTGAGCCATATCGAAGATGGCAGCGTCACCCCAGAGCAACTCGATGCGTTGGCCGATGCCGACACCAAGACCGATGGGGCAGCGTCAAAGGACGCAGACCTCCTCGAGACGGTTCGCAGCTCAAACGGCGACCAGTCCAACGACGCCATCAAATCCTTCGTCGAGCAACACAATGCCGCCGACGAGGAGACGCAACATCAGCGCCAACGACGGCTTCGTAAAGTTTCAAAGTTCACGACCAAGCGGGGCACCGAAGCCATCTTGGCCGAAGGCGACAAATCCAGCATCGAACGCTTGTGGAAACTCATCGGGAACCAAGCGCACGATCTCTACCTGTCCGATGGCGGGCGCGACCTGCCAAATCGCAAGCATCCGCGAAGCCATGCCCACCGAATGTTCGATGCGTTCGTCGGCAACTTTGAAGGGTCAAAGCAACCGACCGCCAACGACGCCTCAACTGCTGCGGCATTGAGTCGTCCGGCCAACCGACCCACCATCGTGCTGGGCGCCACCATCAACGACCACGGGGTCATCACCGACCTGCAGCAATTTGGTGTCGGACCGCTGCCACCCAGTGTGTTTGCCCGATACTACTGCAACGCCGAACTCATCGGCATGGTCTTCGACGGGAACGGACAGGCGCTTTGGCAAGGTCGTTCTCATCGCACGGCTACCCGAGTCCAGCTCGCTGCCCTCATCGCCCGCGACCGCGGTTGCGTGCTCTGTCGGGCGCCCCACGATCGGTGCGAGGCGCACCATCTCATACCCTGGAATGCGCCGCTCAAGGGTAAGACCGACATCGAGAACCTGGCGTTGGTTTGCCAGGACTGCCATCACCGCATCCACGATCTGCACCAGACCCTTTACTTCGAGCCTCAGCGCGGCGGAACAGGCGTATGGAAGCTCCGCAAGGCTACGCCCGACGAGATCGCTAATCAGGGCCGACCACCGCCGCCTCCGCGGGAGTAGAGGCGAGGCGGCCCCGAAGAAGTTCGAGCAGCAGCGATGGTGCCAGCGCATCTGCAACTCGCTTCCGCTGAAACAACATCTACTGCTTGAGTTGCTCAGCCGGGGCAAAATTGTCGGTGAGCACCTCTGCATCACCGATATATCGCTGTGCGTCATCGCCTGCGACCAGCACACCCGCGCCTTCGGGGATTACAAACTCGCCGAACGGTTCGTTCGATGCCGCAATGATCTGGTTATACGCCCGTCCGGGAATCTCCACCGGCACGATAACGGCCACATGTTCAAACCGCTCGGCCAGCGTTGCCAGCTGAGCGCGGGCGAAGTCGCTGTCACCACCATCAATAAGATTGAGCACGTACACGCCGTCGGGTCGGAGTAGTCGGTCGTACTCTTCCACTGCTTCAAGGGTGGTGAGATGCCACGGCACCACATCGCCGCCAAATGCATCTCCCACGATGATGTCGAAGCCGTCGGTGTCGAAGTCCGGCAAGGCCTGCCGGGCGTCGCCGAACACGAACTCGAGATTCTCGACGTCGTCGAGGCCCAACTCGATCTCGGCAATCTCGACCAATCCTTCATCGATTTCGAGGACCACGTTGGTGCTGCCTGGCCGTTCGGCACTGACATAACGGGGAAGGGAGAACCCCCCGCCGCCGATGTGGAGCACATCGAGGGCACCGGATGGCTCGCTATCGATTACCGCACCAAAGAGCTGTGCGTATCGAAGCTCCAGGTGCGACGGGTCATCCAGATCAACATGGGCATGGCGAACCCGATCCAGAATCAGACTTCGTCCGCCGGGCCGGTCCTCGTCGGCGATGATGCGGGCACAGGCGTAGTCGGTCTCGTAATCGCAGGGCGTCGACACACCAAAGCTCAGCAGGCCAGCCACGACGACCATAATCATCGACGCCGCATCGGGCTTGGTGTTCTCGCCCGCCCGGCCGGCGACGATCCCGACGATGCCGGCAAGAACCAGCACAGCACCGATGACGTAGATGATGGTGCGAATGGGCAGGAGGCCTAGCAGCACAAAACCAGTACCAAACGTGCCCACCAAAGCCCCGACAGTTCCTGCGGCCGAGAGTCCGCCCACAACGCTGCCGGTTTCTTCCAACGACGACAGCCGCAGCTTGGCCACCATGGGGCTGATCGAGCTCAGGATCGAGGTAGGTAGAAAGAATGCCAGAAGGGTGAGCGTGACGATGTCGGCCGGCGAACTACTCATACTCGGACCGATTAGGGCAACGATCACCACCGACAGCCACGTGAACGCCCCGCCCAAAATGAGCGCCAGGGCAATCAACCGGCGTGGCTCGCTGTGATCGGCCATCCGGCCACCAACCGCCGAGCCGAGCGCAATACCTGCGAGCACGGTGCCGATGATGCCGGTAAAGGCCTCGAGCGACACACCCACGTAGGGCGCCATGAGGCGGCCGGCGACAATTTCGATCACCAGCACAAGGCCCGAGGTAAAGAACACCAATCCGTTTGCCGAGCGGGAGTCCATTACGCTTGCCCCTCCGCTGGGGGCTGCGCTGATTGGCCGGAGGCCAATGGGCCAGCCCCTGGAATAGAGCGGTTTGTAAACTCGAAATCGGACCTATCCGCTCTATTCCCTGGCGCCTTTTCGAACCAGTGACGGGCGTACGGGTTGTCGTTGTATGCCGCAACCTCGACGTACCCCTGTGAGCGGTACATGGCAATGGCTTCGAGCAGGACGTCGTTGGTGTCCAGGCGAATCACTCCGTTGCCAAGCTCCAAGGCATGGGTTTCGAGCTCCTGCAAGAGACCCTTCCCGAGTCCTTGCCCGCGGGCATCGCCGTCAATCCACATTCGTTTGATTTCGGCAGCACCATCGGCGAGTACCTGCACGGCGCCACAGCCCAGAGTCGCTCCGGTTGTCGGGTGCACGGCCAGCAGGAACACTCCGGCGGGCGGTGTGAACCATTCGGCATCGGCGGTGACCGCATCGCCGGCGTCGAATCCATCGTCGAAGCGGTCGGCGAGTTCAGCGAAGTAGCTCTGGAGCGCAGCTACTGCCGCGGCATCGAGCGGGTCGGTAACCACAAATGCGTGCTGGCCATCGGCTGCCGAATCCAAGGGAGACACCCGTGCAGGTTAGGTTGTCGGCGGCCGCACATGTCGATCGGGAGAGCCACAAATGACCACAATCAACGACGTAACCGACCTCAGCTATCAACCCGACGAGGCAGGCGTCGCCGTCATCACGCTCGATTCGCCGCCGGTGAATGCTCTCAGCGCCGTCGTTCGAGACGGTTTGTTCGAGGCTTTTCAGCAGGCCAACACCTCCGACGCTCAGGCGATCGTGCTCATCTGCGCCGGTCGAACCTTCATCGCTGGTGCCGACATCACCGAGTTCGGCGGAGCACAATCGGGCGCCTCGCTCACCGACGTACAAAACATGATGGAGAGCTCGCCCAAACCCGTGGTTGCCGCCATCCACGGCACCGCTCTTGGGGGCGGTCTTGAAGTAGCGCTGTGTGCCCATTACCGAATCGCCGTTCCCAGCGCGAAATGCGGTCTCCCCGAGGTGCATCTGGGCCTGCTTCCAGGCGCCGGCGGTACCCAACGACTTCCCCGCATCGTCGGCGCACAAAAAGCGCTCGAGTTTATGACGGCAGGTACCCACGTGCCGGCCGCCGACTGCCTCGAGATGGGTCTCGTCGACGAGCTTGCGGCCGAAGACTCGCTGCTCGATGACGCCGTCGCCTACGCCCAACGCCTTGTCGCCGAGGGCAAGCCGTTGAAGAAGGTCAGCGACAACGACGACATGGTGGTGCCCGACCGGGGCAACGCCCAGCTCTTCGCCGACTTCAGGGCCTCGAAAGCGGCTCGAAAATTCCGTGGGTTCTTGGCCCCCGAAGCCATTATCAAATGTGTCGAGGCAGCGGTGGAGTTGCCGTTCGCCGAGGGCATCCGACGAGAGGGCGAATTGTTCGGCGAAGTGGTGCGAAGCGCCGAATCTGCCGCCCAGCGTTATGTGTTCTTCGCCGAGCGTCAGGTCTGGAAGATTCCCGATGTCCCCAAAGATACCCCGACTCTGCCCGTGGAGTCGGTGGGCGTTATCGGCGCCGGAACCATGGGCGGTGGCATCACGATGAACTTCGTCAATGCTGGCGTGCCCGTCACCATTGTTGAGACCAACCAGGAGGCGCTCGATCGCGGTTTGGCGGTTGTGCGATCCAACTACGAGCGCAGCTCCCGCAATGGACGCTTCCCCATCGAAGAGGTCGACCGTCGCATGGCGATGATCACACCATCGCTCAGCCTCGACGATCTGGCCGATGTCGACATGGTCATCGAAGCAGTGTTCGAGAATATGGACATCAAGAAGGAAATCTTCGCCACTCTCGACGCCACGTGTAAGGCCGGTGCCGTTTTGGCCTCAAACACCAGCGCTCTCAATATTGACGAAATCGCCTCGGCCACCACACGCCCCGAGTCGGTCATCGGCATGCATTTCTTCTCGCCTGCCAACGTGATGCGTTGCCTCGAAGTGGTACGAGGAAGGGAAACCTCGCTCGAAGTAGTGAACACCGCCATGAAGACGGCGAAGCGAATCGGCAAACTCGGTGCGCTGGTAGGCGTCTGCCCGGGCTTTGTGGGCAACCGCATGTTGTTTCAACGCAGCACCCAAGCCCAAGCACTGCTCGATGAAGGGGCAATGCCCTGGGAGGTCGACCAGGCGCTGTATGACTTCGGTTTTGCCATGGGACCGTTCCAGATGAGCGACCTCGCAGGTCTCGACATTGGCTGGTCGGCCGAGACCTCAACGGGAAGCACTATCCGCGAAAGGCTCTGCGAACTCGATCGGCGCGGCCAAAAGAACGGTGCCGGCTACTACGACTACGACGAGAACCGAGTGGGAACCCCGTCGTCCATCACCGAAGAGTTGGTGAAAGAGTTCGCTGCCAAGGCGGGCAAGGAACCTCGCACCTTTACCTCCGAAGAGATCATCGAGCGTCTCGTGCTGCCCATGGTTAACGAGGGCGCCAAGATCCTTGCCGAGAACAAGGCCATCCGGTCGTCCGATATCGACATGATCTGGATCACCGGTTACAACTGGCCCGCCTACCGCGGCGGCCCGATGTACTACGCCGACCAGATGGGTCTCGACAACGTGTTGGCCCGTCTTCAGGCATTGCAGGCTGAGCACGGCGATTTCTGGGCGCCCGCACCACTCATCGAACAACTCGCAGCCGACGGCGGCACCTTCGCCAGCGTCGCCGCCGCGCCGCTGTCGGTCTAGGACAGTCGTGAAGCCGGCCACTTCGACGAGACGAAACGAAACGACCTAGGAGCGTCGAGATGACAGTGCTCGTGGCAGGCGGCGGTATTGGCGGACTGACCATGGCGCTCACGTGTCATGAAATCGGGGTGCCGGTGACCGTGCTCGAGTCGGTGCGAGAGATCAAGCCGCTGGGCGTCGGTATCAATCTGCAACCCAACGCGGTGCGGGAACTGATGGATCTCGGGTTGGGACCCAAGCTCGACTCGATCGGGATTCCGACCAAAGAGTGGGCGCTGGTTGGGCGCAACGGCAACGACATTTGGGCAGAGCCGCGCGGTATCGACGCGGGCTACAACTGGCCTCAGTATTCGGTGCATCGGGGCGAGCTTCAGATGCTTCTGTATCACGAGGTGCTCGATCGGTTGGGCCCCGATTCGGTGCTCGCCGGTCACCGAGTGGAGGGCTATCGAAACCGAGCGCAGAACCATCAGCAGTCCGGCGTTGAGGTCACAGCTCACGATCGCCACAACGACGCCACGGTTACCTTGCATGCCGATGTCCTGCTGGGCGCCGATGGGCTCCATTCGGCCATCAGGGCGCAAATGCATCCCGGCGAATCCGAGCCCATCTGGGGCGGCGCCGTGTTGTGGCGAGGCTCCTCGATGGGCAAGCCCATCCGCACCGGCGCCTCATTTACTGCGTGTGGAAGCCTCGATCAGCGTTTCATTCACTACCCGATCTCGCCCGTCGATCCAGCTACCGGTCTCCAGCACATCAACTGGATCGCCGAACTCACCTTTGACCCCTCCGGTGGTTGGCGGGAAAGCGATTGGAACCGGCGAGCCGACCTCGACGAATTTCTGCCCCAGTTCGAGGACTGGACGTTCGACTGGCTCGATATCCCCCAGCTCATTCGCTCTACCGATGAGATATACGAATACCCGATGGTCGACCGTGACCCTGTCGACTCATGGGTCGATGGCAACGTTGCCCTCATGGGTGATGCTGCTCATGTGATGTATCCGGTGGGCTCAAACGGTGCGAGCCAGGCGATTATCGATGCCCGGGTCATCGGCGCCGCGTTCCTCAAGCGCGGCGTTTCGAGTAATGCGCTCAATAGCTACGAGGCCGCACTCCTCAACGACATGTCGGCGCTGGTGCTGCGAAACCGGGGCGCCGGACCTCTAGCGATCCTGGGCGAGGTCGACAAACGTTGCGGCGGCGTGTTCGACGATATCGACGACGTACTCGAACGCTCCGAGGTGGAAGCGTTTATGGCCCGGTACAAGGCGGCCGCAGGGTTCGCCATCGAAGCCCTCAACAACGCTCCGCCGACCATCGCGCCACAATCAACTGCGCCATAGTGCATCAGCCGTATCGGAGATGGGTGTCCTACTCCCCTAGGCCGTCTCGGGCCGCCTGACGCTGAATAGCCCGACGCTGTTTGGCTTCGGCCTTGCGGACCTTGCGTTCTTGGGCCCGCTCCCACTTCCGCTGACGGCTTCGGCAAGCCTTGCGACAGAACTGATGGTTGGCGGTGCGCATTTCGAACAGCTCTTCGCATCGCCAGTAGGCGCATGCGGTGATGCGTTCGGGGTCGTCCGGGAAGTCGTCGGGAAAATCGGCGGGAAAGCCGTCGGGCCCAAAATCGGGTTCATCGTCGTCGTGAGTGCTGATCACTCCAGTCAACACGATGGCTACCCTTTCCTCATGGCAATCAGTCCGCAACCCGAACCCCCAACCGTTGTGGCTATCCACCCTCCCACCGTTGTGGCTATCCACATTGCCCTCGCCAGCCGCATGGACATGCGAGCGGTCGACCAGGTTGAAGCCGAGGCCGGAGCCGGCCTGGTGGGCGACCGCTACCACGGATCCCGACATCGCCACATCACCGTGCAATCGGCAACCGACCTCGATGAGGCATCGGAGATCTTCGGCCAGCCGCTCGACCCCGGCCTAACGCGCCGCAACATCACCGTGTCGCATGGCGACATTCCAACCACACCTGGCGACCGCTACGCCATCGGCGATGTCCAGCTCGAAGTGGTGCGTATCGCCGCGCCGTGCAAGCTGCTCGAGGATCAGCTTGGCGCGGGCGCCAAGACTGCGCTTCGTCGCCGAGCCGGCACAGTTTTCCGCTGTCTCACCTCGGGGACTATCGCTATCGGCACTACCGTGAGCCAGTGACTTCCGGTTCCACGACATCCTGCGCCTCCTGCGCAGCAGCGCTCTCCTCGACCGACCGGTTCTGTCCATCCTGCGGTCATGACCAGCAGGTAGCCACGGTCGACCTTGGGCTCATCGGACAATCGCCGGACGCAACGCCCGATGTATCCACCGCAGACACCTCGTCGAAACGCCTTCCGGTGCTCGCAGGCATAGGCGCCGCAGTCGCTGCGCTCGTCGTGCTGTTTTCGGTCCTCGGCGGCAGCGATGACGCGCCACCATCCGCCATCGCCGAAGAATCAACCGCCGGCCAAGACGGCGACGGAAACAGCGGTGCCGACGACGAGGAAGACATCCCAAGCTCCCGGGCGGTCCTCAGCGACACCGAGGTCTCCAGCGTCGCGGGCTCCGAGGCGTCATTCCCACTCTTCCCGCAGTCCGAACGCCAGCTCATCATTGGCCGAAGGGCCGACATGGTGGTGCTCATCGATGCCGAGACCGGAGCGATCCAGCGCCTCCCACTTCGTTCCGCTGTGGGGTTCGAACTGGCCACCGACGACGCGCCCGCCACCGGGTATTCGATCGGATCGAATGGCGAGCGCCTCTTGGTCGTCGACAACGGAACGATGCGGTCGTTCTCGCTCACCGGTGGCGCCGACTTTGAGCTGTCCGGCAACGTGGTGGCGTTCGATATTCGCCAAGGCCCGCGGGTTGTTGTCGGGAGCCAACTGTCGGGAGTTGCGCCCCGCACCATCTACGAAGTTCAGGCGTTTGGCGCCTACGAAGTCTTTCCTAGTGAGACCGGGATCGTGCCGTTTCATGCCGAGATTGCCAGCGTTGGCGAGCGCGTCTTTGTCGAGGCCGGCGGCCAGGTCTTCGAACATATGGTCGACATCGGCCTCAATGGCGGTTTTGCCGAGATCGCCGACGGAAAACTCCTGGGATCTGGGCGGAACCATGTCATCGTCGACCGGTGCGACGTTGAGCTCACCTGTCAGCCCGTGATCGTGCCAACCACCGAACCGGGCGACGACCAGGCGTTCGAGCTCCCGCTGCTTTCGGCTGCGTCGGTTACGCCCACGGCGCCGTTGCGTCTTTCGCCCAACGCCGATTGGGTGGTGGCCACAATCGGCGGGGGTTTGGACGCATCCACCATTGACCAGTCATCGTCGATTTCCCTTCCAACGAGCACGCTGCTCAGCGTGTCGTGGACCACCGATGGCCGGTATCTCGTGGCCAGCGGCAGCGGTTCAGTCACCATCGTCGACACGACGACCCTGGAGACCTCAAACATCGACATCGATGGCACCGGCCAGCGCTTCGACGAACTCCTCATCGTCCCTGCCCCACCAGGCTGGACCCCCCAAACCGAATAGACCGTCACGGTCACGCGACACTCGTGTCTGACACGAGTGTCGCGTTCGTTTGGGTGGGCTTGCTTAGTTGACGGTGAAGGGGATCTCGAGCCAGCTTGGGTCGGCGACTGCGGTGGCGTCGCTGGCGAATCGGAGCGTGTAGGAGCCGGGCTGCAGGCCTTCAAAGGTGATGTCAAAGGATCCGAGCACCTCCCATGGCACCTGCGGGCCGAAGTATCCGGCGCCCGCGAACTCGTCAGACCGACCCGCATTCCAGAGAACGTCATCAACCGGTTCACCGTTCTCATCGTGAAGCTCAACCGACAGTTGCGCCTCGAAGGGTCGGGCAAAGCCCCGAACCCGAGCCACACCGTCGATAACCGGGCCTGCCGCAGTCGCGCTGTATCCGTCGATATCACGGATGATGATTCCAAACTCGTCGACGAGGGGTACAGGTAGCTCATCGGTGGCCGGCGGGAGCGCCACGTAGTCGATAATCAGCTCGTTGGCAGAGGTATCGAAGAAGGCGGCGGCCGTGTGTCGGCCCGACAGGATCTCGAGGCTCACCGAGCCGGCGAGGTCTCCGGTAATGACGGCCGTGCCATCGCGCATTGGGCCCGGGCTGGCGCCGCCGACGCCGGGGAGCGTGACCAGGATCGACCTTCCATCAGGTGATGAGTCGACCACAAGACCACCCGGCAGCGGGGCTTCAGGTCCCGAGTCGTCGAAGGCGAAGTCTGAACCGAACCCAACTCGGGTACGAATACAGCCGCTGCCGAGTGAGGTCTGCGACAGCGTCTTGATGTGGTCGGCCGGAGACTCTACGGCCGCCGAGGTCATCGGAAACGCAGTCTCGGGTGCCACGGCTCCGGTGGAATCGACCAGACAGGCCGCTGGTGCGCCACCGGTCTCGAGTGGCTCAAGGAACCTTGCGTTCACCCAGCCGGTGCCGAGATCGTTGATGCCGATCTCGTACCACTCGGACCCGCTGGCAAGCCGAGCAGCCCTGCCGCTGGTGGTGACGACGTCGCCGTTGGGGATTCCTCCCTCGACGCTGTAGTCCACACCGGGACCTGAGCGAATGTTTAAGACGTCGTCATCCGCAACATTGATGACGACAAAGTTGTCCGACGCAATCGTGAACGGCTCAAAGTTTGGCGTCTGAGCCACCTCGATCGGGACCCGCAGCGGGCGGGCTGACGTGAAGTTGGTGGGAAGACCGTCGACAGCAATGGTCTCGCCCGATACAAGGTTCACGAGTTCGACCACTGACTGGCCGCCGCGCTTGGCGACCACCGCCCAATCACCCCAGATGTCGATCCACTTGGGGTTTCCTTCCACGGTTGGCTGTGATTCGCCCGTTTGTGCGTTGGTCAGCGTGTCGCCATCGGCCCACACCAGTCCGCCGTCGTGGGTGAGGTCGACCGCTTGGTAAAGCTCGGAGAAGTCGAAGTCGCCGCCGCCTTCAGGGACACAGCGCATCTCGGTGCTCAGCCGGTCGCCCGTGGTGCCGTCGAAGGTGCTGAGTGACGAACACGGGCCGGTGGTATCGACGGTGGCGATAAGCGAGCTGCCGCCGTTCTGGCCACCGACGCCGGCGTCGATAACCGCCAACTCTCCCCCGCCGACCCTTGCGAGTCGTTGCACGCCGGTGTCCGAGCCCAGAGCGAGTTTGGATAGATACTGGGCGGGGTCGTCGTTGTTGTCGCCTCCCCATTCGGTGAAGAACACCGTGGTATCAGCGTTCTCGGCGTCGACCTCAACCTCGAGAAGGTTGACGGTGCCAGCGGGACCCGCCTCGACCAGCTTCGTGGATTCCAACGAGTTTGCTCGGTACTGCCAAATCGCGTCGTCGGTCGCAAATACGACACCGCCGTCGACCCCGATCGCATCGACGATGGGACCAATGCCCATCTCGTACCGGACGCCGTCTACCAGCACCGAGGTGCTCGCATCGGTGATGATGACCGATGGCGGCTCGGTTGAATCGGGTTCGACAACCGGCTGGTCGGGCGGGGCGCTGGTAGGAGGCACGGTGATCGAGACGTCGGGGATCGAGTCGTCGGGCGTGACCGCGTCGGAGTCGACCGGAATCGTCTCTTGCACTTCGGGAGCCGTGTCGGCCACGCGGTCGTCGAGTTGCACATCATCGCCACCGCCACTCAGTGCAACTCCGGCGCCGCCAAGGGCGATAAGCCCAACGACCATTGCGCCGCCGGCCTTCGCCATACGGCGGCCTGGTGCGTTGTGACGATGGAGACCGGCGAGGCCACCTTCGACATCGAGGTTGTGAGCTGCCTTGCTGCGCTCGTTGAATGCACTCTTCAGTGGGTCGAAATCGTTCATGACGGACTCCCGTCGGTGCCAAGTTTGGCAGCCAAGCTGGTGCGGGCCTTGTGCAAATGCACTTTGGCGGTTGAGGGGGAACAGTCGAGGATCTCGGCGATTTGAGCCACCGGACGATCCTCGAGGTAATGCAAGGCAATCGCAGCACGTTGCTGCGCTGGAAGCGTGGCCACGGCCGCCCAGATGGGCTCGTGCTCGGCCGACGTCAGCGTGAGTGTCAGGCTTGCGGAATTCCGCATTTTCAACTTGGCCTTCATCTCCGACGCGCGGCGCCGGGCTGAGGACGTTGCGAGATTGATCGTGACCCGACGAACCCAAGTACCGGGGTTGTCGTACTGCGAGATCTTCGTCCAATTGCGATGCGCTTTGATAAGCGCATCCTGAGCCAGATCTTCGGCAACGCCTGGTCCCGCGCCGACACTGGCGGCCAGGGCCACCAAGCGGGGAAACTCTCGCCGATAGAAGTCGTCGAAACCCTCGGTGACCACAACCGCTGCGGGCGGAGTCGGTTCGGGTATCTCAGCAACCGCCATGGAAGCTCCTACTGATTGGATCGTGCTGACCGCTTGCATACCCCTCACACGCACCAGCGAGCGAAAAGGTTTACTTCCAATCGGGAAAAGTCGGGAAACTTGGAGAAGAAGTGCTGATTACCGGCGACGACAGCGCTAGGCGCCCGAAAAATAGCCGGCGACGTTGACCAGCACGGTTAACACAACCGAAATCGCCAGCATGGCCTTCCACGGGAAGAACACCTTCACCCGTGAACCACCGACCCGTGAACCACCACCGTTCGAATCGCCAGCCTCGCGCTCTTCGAAGGTCCGGCGAACCTGTTCGTGCAAGCGCTGTTCGGCGCGATCGGTTGCCTTCGGGAACAATCGGGGCAAAAGGTTCAGAAGGAGCGTGAGCACGACCGAAGCGATGATCGACTGCACAAGAAATGCCTGCATACGATCATCTTTGTCGATCCTTGATCAGCCTTCAACGATCAACCACCGATTCCACCCAGAACAACCTGCCAGCCGAGGTGTGACGTAACGCTCTCTGGGGCTAGCGTTACTACCTATGTCTCACCGGCTCGATGTCGAACTCACCAGCAACCGCGACGATGGCACCTGGACGTGGCGTGCCGCCGGAGCCAAGCAGCCAAAGGGCTCTCTCGATGGCTCGCTGCTCTACGAAGGTGCAAAGGTCGGCGACGTCTGCAAGGTCGAGGCCGAGACCCTCATCGACGGCACTGAGATTATTGCGGTGCTCCCACCGAAGACCAAGGTCCGGAAAGAGCCCGAACGGCTTGAGCTAATCGGCTCGGGCCGACCAACCGAACTCGTCACCACCCAACTCGCACCCAAGGGCCGAGGCGGGCGTGACCGGGGCGATCGCAAGGGTGGTAAGGGCCGCGGTCGCAACGAACGAGGCCGCAACGAACGAGGCGGCGCAAAGGGCGGCGGCGGTGGCCGCGGACGCAACGACCGTGGTCGCAACGAACGAGGCGGCGATCGCAACGAACGCGGCAATCGATCACGCAACGATCGATCGAGTGCCCCCAGCCGACCGAAACCAAAGCGTCTGAAGCCACGCCGCGTGCACCGCGATGCCGCTATCAAAGCGCTCCCCGAGCTTCAGCAGCCTTTGGGGCGCGAAGTGCTGCGCGACGGAATTCCTGGTGTTCGTGCAATCGCCGAGAAGCAGATCAAGGCGGCCACCGAAGCCGGAACTCCGAAGATCAAGACCGATGCGCTCTTGGCAGCGGCCGAGAAGATCCTCCCTTCGCTCAAGGCCGCCGAGTGGCTCGATCGAGCCGAAGCGGCCAAAGCCGGAGTCGACGATGTCGACCTCCGCGACCTGCGTTCTGTTGTTGCGGCCGGAAGCACCCAGGCAAAGGGCGCCGAAGCCAAGGCTCTGGCCACCGAGCTAAGCGAAGCGGTAACCGCCCGGGTTGATGGCGAGCATCGTAAGTGGCTCGCCGAACTCACCGAGACCCTGGCCGAGGGCCGTACCGTGCGGGCGCTGCGCTTGTCGTCGCGACCTCCGAAGGCTGGTGCTCCAATTCCTTCCGAAATCGCACAGAAGCTCACCGAGCAGTCCAACGAATCGCTCACCAGCGACACCGGCCACGACCGTTTCGCTACTGTGCTCGACGCCGTTGCGTTCTCTCCGGTGCATACTCAAGTTCGGCCAACGTCGATTCCTGCTGCGCCTTCCGATCAACTTCTCGCCGATATCAAGCGGCTTTCGATGCGGATCCCCGATATCGCCAAGATGTTCGGTATCGAGCCAACACCGCCGCCGAAGCGCAGCCGGTCGGGTAACCAGCGCCGTCGTTAAGGTCAGTTCTCTCCCGCTTCTCCCTAGTCGAGGAGTTCGATGTAGCCGTGCTCGGCCAGGAAGGGGGCGAGACCCTCAACCAGGTTGAGTTGCGGCACGTCGGCAAGCCGAACCCAACGAGCGTCGTCAGCATCCGAACCTGCGACTGGTTCGTCATCGCTCATCACGATGACTTCAAAGTCCATGATGACGAAGTGAAAGAACTCCTCGAGCCGCTCGACCCATCCTACGAACGGACCACATACCGCCTCGAGGCCTGTTTCTTCCTGAAACTCGCGCAGCACCGCCTGAGCAAGTAGCTCGCCTTCCTCGACCTTGCCGCCTGGGACCGACCATTCGCCGGCGCCTGGCTCTTCGCCGCGCCGGATGAGCAGAATCTCGTCGCCCTGGATCGCAATGGCCCCGACAGCGAGTTGCGGACGCATCAGCCGAAGTTGTGGTGAACCAGGATCGCCCGGGCCACGAGCCCGTTGGATTCGAAGAAGTTCTTGGTGTGCCGGTCGCCCGGCAGAGCTGCGGCATCGATGCCCCGACACTTGTGCTCGGTCGCCCACGACATCAGCATCGCCATCAGTTCCCCGCCGACGCCTACTTGCCGACCCTCGGGCATCACGAAGAGGTCTTCGATGATCGCAACCGTGGTGGAATCGGGCAGCGTTTCGAGGTGGGCAACTGCGTATCCGACCGTTACCTCATCGAGTTGGCCCACCAGCACGAGATGGCGCTCATCGGCAACCGATGCCGCAATCGAGGTCTCGGCCGGCAACGATCGAGCTTCACGCAGCGTCCACATCTGGCCGCCGCGCTGGTCGGCGATGGCCTCCAGAGCGATCTGCGCAAGCCAGGTGATATCGGCGACATCATCTGGCCCGGCAACCCGGGCCGACTCGGCGAGACGGACATCGCTCATGTTGAACGTTGGATCTGACGAATTCGGTTCAGCACGGTTACTCGGTGGCGGTTGGCTTCCTCGTACAAGCGGATGGCATCAAGTTGCTTCTCCGACAGCGAGTCGAGCCGCTTGACGATCTGTGAGGCTGGCATCGAGCCATAGGAAGCCAGCGCCAGGTCGGCCTCAGCCGGCACCTTCGCCACCTTCGTCGTCTTGGTTGCTTTGGTGGTTTTGGCGGTTTTGGGAGCCTTTGACTTCTTCGGTGCGCCGGATTTCTTTGCCGTGGTTGACTTCTTTGTCGACGACGACTTCTTTGGGGACGTCTTATTCGCCGACTTCCTGCCTGAAGCAGCCTTGTTGACCGAAGGATCTTCTTCTTTCGCCGAAGCAGGCTTCTTGGCCGACTTCGACACCTTTGCGGTTTTGTTCGTTGCTGTCTTGCTCGTTGCTGTCTTCGCTGCGGTCTTTGGCTTCGATGCAGCGGCCGTAGGAGCCGTTTCTGGCTCGTCGCCCAGTTTCACGCCAAAGATGTCGCTCACGACGCCTTCAAACTCGCTCTGGCCCTTCTGAACTGCCATCTTGCCAAGCACCTTGGTAATGGTCGCTTGACTCTTTCCGCGGGCAACCCAGGTCGGAAGGCGATCGAGCACCTCGTAGGCAATGCCGATCGGCGCGTAGAGCAGCGCTTCCAACGCTTGGTCCGGCAAGGACTTGTCGTCGCTATTCGCCACTGGTTCACTTCCTTTGGTTCTTTCGGCCTGTCGGCACCGAACCACGGTCTATAAGCCCTTTTGTCGGGAGCTGACCGAGACCGCTTCTATACCGCTACCGGATAGCCGCAGTGGGGACACGCCGGGTTCGCCGGATCATCGACCTGACTCAGGCTAAACAGCAAGAAACAATCGAGACAGGTGTGTTCGTCATCGCGTTTGGGTTCGACGTCTTCGCCGGGCGCAGGCTTCTTTGCCTTCACCACGGGGACGCCTTCTTCGTCTTCGTCCTCATCATCTTCGTCGTCACCAGAGGCGAGACGATCTTTCAGAATCGTATCGAGGTCGTCTTCGAGATCATCGGGGTCGGGCTCGTCGTCATCCTCCTCGTCGCCACTGCGCTTCGCAGCTGCCGCCGAGCCTTCCCCTTCGTCGTCTTCATCATCGTCGTCGTCGAGAATTACATCGTCGTCGTCGTCGAGAATTACATCGTCGTCATCATCGAGGACGTCGTCGTCGAGGACATCATCGTCATCGAGATCGGGATCGATATCGATGTCCTCGTCGTCGATTTCTTCTTCATCGTCGAGCTCTTCGGTCTCGACTTCTTCTTCGTCAGGCATTTCTTCGTCTTCTGTCTTGATCGTTTGGCCTCATACCGCTCGTCGGTAGGGCCGCGATGGGATCATAGACACAACTCAGGCCAATCTTGCGACATCAGATCGGATTGATCGGAACGAACTACCGACTCGGGATGTTTAAACGACTGCCTGCGCTGAGCGGCGCATCCACCGAGATACCGTTCGCGCTAGCCAAAACCTGGGCATCGATACCAAAGAGCGCCGCGATCGAAGCCACCGAATCGCCCTGTTGCACGACATAAATCGTCGTTACGACGCCGGCTGAACCGTCGTCACCTGACTCTGGAGCTGGCTCTGGCGCGGGTTCGACGGATTCCTTTTCTTTCGCTGCTGCGTCCTTCTCGGCCTCTTTGGCCGCCTTCTTCTCAGCCTTCTCTTGTGCAGCGCGCTCTTTCTCGGCCTTCTTTCGCTCGGCCTCTTCCTGCGCTGCTCGCTCTTCAGCTGCCTTATCTTCAGCGGCCTGATCCTCGGCGGCTTGTTTCTTCTCGGCCTTCTTGGCCTTTGCGTCGGCCTTCGCCTCGGCTTTGGCCTTTGCGCGTGCTTCCTTCTCGGCCTTTGCCTCCTGTTCGGCTTTGCGAGCCTCGCGGTCGGCCTTCCTCTCGGCCCAAGTCTTTCCGGGGGTGGCATCGTTCGACGAGCCTTGTGCGGCAATACGAAGCTGCTGGCCCTCGATGATGCGAGCCGAAGAGCTCAGGTCGTTGCGTTCGATAATCGACGCCACCGAGACTCCATGGGCGGCAGCGAGCGACCATACGGTGTCGCCGGCCTGAACAACGATCTTGATATCGGTTGATTCGGGCAGGGTGAGTTTCTGCCCGACCACGATCAGGTTGGGGTTGGCAAGGTTGTTGGCCGTGGCAATCTGCTCGACGGTCACTCCCTGCTCCTTGGCCAGGCTGTAGACGGTGTCACCGCGCTGCACCACGTGCGTGGCCATCTGGCCGCCTAGCCCCAGCAGCACAAGGGCAGCTGGTCCGGCGATCCGGGCCTTATGAGTCCGCAGAAAGCGGCGTGCGTCAGCAAGTTGTTCGGGGGTGATGTTGAAACTCGTCACGTTGGATTTCCCTGTCAGTGGTTGTCCGCCCACTTAGGGAGAACAATCTAGGCACGAATTCCAACTTTCCCAACAAAAATCTCACAAGCATCACCCACCACACCAGCAACACCTGCTACGAAGCCGTTTCCCACAAACACGGCAGCGCCCACGGCGGTGCCAGGAAACGAGCGCTTAGCTGGACTTTTGGGCCGACTTGCGCTCGGCATCGAGGCGCCCGAGTTCGGGCTCGGCCTCGTGGTTCACAAAGGTCATCATTGCGGCGATGGCTTTGTGACCGGCGCCCTGGCCGATTAGGCGATGCATCTCCTGGGCAACCTCTCGATACGCCGGATGCCCCTGCGGCGTGGTGCGCAGCTCAAGCATGTGCATCGCCTCACGGGCGTTGGTGTGCATCATGTAGCGGATCTTGTATGCCAGCGACACCGAGTACGACGCCTGCTCGGGGTAGGGCCCCTCAAGCAACGCATACAGGTCAGCAGAGCGCTCCATCTGCGCTTCGAACTGATCGGCGAGTCCGGCGGTTTCAACCTCAGGAGGCATGGTGTAGCCGTGGAGCGGCGCAAGCTTCTGCCATTCGACGGTAAGCATGCGGTGGCGCTGAAGATCGCGGAACGCGCCGTAGTCGGAAAGAATGTCGAACCGGTATGCCGGCCGTTCGAGCGCCCGACCAGGCCGATGGCGGCGATTCTTCCGCTCGCCGGTGTACGCCCGCATGACGGCAAGGCGATCGTCGACCGACATCGATCGCACCCGCTGTTCGATCTGGGTCTCGGGCAACCCGACCTGCGAATACAACATGCTGGCCACAAGCTTCACTTCGGCATCGGGGTCGAAGTCGACCAGCTCGACCATCGGTGCCGCATCGGGGGCGACATCGCTGGGAAACAGCTGCTCGGCGATATCGGCCATCGCCTCGTGGTTATCGGCCATGTACTGGCTGGTGACCGCTCCCCGATCGGGAAGGTCGATTCGTTTGAGAAACGAGGGGATGACCTTTCGTAGCTCGGTGAGCATGAGGTCGCCGTACTCCCGAGCCTCGGGCAAGGGATGTGCCCGCATCCGCAGCAGCAACGCCTCATAGGCCTGACCCGAGCCGTAGATGCCCACGTTCGACAGCGCCGAGGCGGGAAGAATTCCGCGCACCGAATCCAGCGCTCGAGCCTGAATAGCGGTGCGGTACACGAAGTCGGCGTCGCCAGGCTGCTGGGGCACATGCTGGCGAAAGAAATCGGCCATGGTGGGGATCATCGATGAGTACGCATCGAACAAGCGGTCCATGTCGCCCACGTAGCGGGCTCCCAGAGGCGATGCGAGCAGCTCGGGGTCGCGGTAGTAACGATAGCGGCCGCCAAGACGCTCGTCGTAGGCGATGTAGCGCGTGGACTGCTCGAGATACGACATCAGCCGGCCCCACTCGAGAACCTTGGTGAGCAGGTTCGACGCCTGTTCGCACGCTAGGTGAACCCCACCAAGCTGGGCGACCGAATCGTCACCGTATTGGAAGAAGACCCGGTCGTAGAGCTCTTCCGCTCGCCGCAGGCCAACGGTGGCGTCGATGGTCTCGTCGCCGGTGATATCGAGGTCGCCGACGAACTCTTTGAGGAACAGTCGACGAAGGCTGAGCGGCGACCGCGAATAGCGCGCAAAGAGCGCTCCCTTCACAACCTCGGGCAGGTTGACCAGCGCAAAAACTGGCAAATCAAGGTTGGAGAAATAGCGACGGAGTACATCTGCCTCATCGGCGGTGAACTCTTCCTCCACGTACGTCTTCACGAGGGTCGACGTTAGGCGCGATCGGCAGACAAGGAGTGGATCAGGTCTGACGAAATTGGTCAAGCCGCAAGGCGGGCCGCCAACGATGGGGAAACGGGGTCGTGTTGGGCTAGACGACTACTGCGAGCGCCTCGGGCACCAGCTCGATCGAGAAGCTCCGAACCTCACCCATTTGACTGCCGTCGACCCAAAGGTTCAAGGGCTGCTCGAGCGAGAAATCGAAGGTATTGCCCCGCTTCTGGGCGATATCTGGGTGAGGCACGTGCGTGCCCGACTTCAGCCTTCGTCGTGCCTTCAATCGGTCGGAGAACGATAAATTGGCGTCGAGCACTTCAAACATCCCATCGCCGGGATGAGACCGGGGTGCAACATTCCACGCACCCACAAAAGCGGCATTCATCACTGCGATAATGCGGCCTCGCATAAGCGATTTGCGGGCAACAACGTGGGCCACGAACGGGACTTCGGTGTCGTTGAATCGCACCAGTCCGTAGTCGACCACGGCCCTCGTTGCGTCGGGCATACGAAGTTGACCGCGCGTACGTCGCCCGCCAAGGGTGCGGCGAAGGTCGCCCGTCACCAGGCCCACCGGTGGTATTCCGTCGTAGGCATTGGCGATCGCGAGCGCCGCCGCGCGATCGCTGGTAGCGACCACACCATCATCGGGCAACGGCCCGTTGTCGCCCCAGTCGGCGAAACGCTCAATCATCGTCGGAGTCCTGTTCGGTGTCCGAGGAGGACCCCCGGACATCGTCAGTTTCATCGCTTTCGGCATGCTCTTCTGCATCGGCCGCCCCAACCGGCTCAGCGGAACCGCCGGAGGAAGGCCCGGCGACGGCGCCCGAGGCGGTTACCACTCCCCGATCGAGCCGGTCGGCAGCTGCCGCTGATCGCCGTCGGGTGTCGGGGTTCGGCGCTGCCGTGGCGAGCTGGCGGAGCAAGTCGATGATCTGCTTGATTTGCCGAACAAAGTCGCCGCCGGTGAGATCGTCGTCGAGCACATCGTCGAGGTCGACGCCGAGCGCCCAGGCATGAACCGACGCAAAGATTGTCGGATCAGGCTCGGAGGTCTCCGGAAGGCCCGCTGCTCGTTCGAGCCGGTTGATTCGACCGTGCATAGCCTCGAGTTCGGCGAACCGGGTGCGAGCCGGCTTGCTGGGAAACCATGGCGATGGTGGTGGTGTCGCACTTCGATGCTCGTAGGTGAATCCGCTCACCATTCCGGCCAGTTCGGCATCGTCGAGACCATCGAGCAGGCCACTCATAAGCGCCTCGGTAATGAGCAGATCGCGTTCGTGATAAACCCGCACCAACGTTTCGCCGCGGTCGGTGAGCGACCAGCCGTCAAGGTAGCCAAGCTCGTCGAGCACGCCCCGCACGGCGGCAAACTGCTTCTCGATGGAGCCGTCGCGGGCGGCCATGCGCTTCGAAAGCGCTTCAATCTCTCGCTCGTCGCCCTCGATTTGGTCGAGCAGAGCCAGGTTGAACCGCTGGTCGGTGTCAGAGGACGAACTCTCGCCGGGGTGCTCTTCGCTGGGGAAATTGTCGCTGGGGAAACTGTCGTCTGAGTCGCCGCCGCGAACGACCGACAGGTGAGCCCTGCTCCCGCCGTTGCTGCCGCTTCCGTTCTTGCGGTTCTTGCCGGGCCTACCGTTTTTTCGGCGGGTGCGAAAGCTCGCTCGCGAGAGTTCGTGGCCCACGGCAGCCTGAAAGCGGTCGCTGTTGGGCGCATAGGGCTCCGGGAGCGTGAGTGTGCCGATGGTGTCGGGAATATCCTGAAAGGCCTCGGTGTCGATGGTGAACGAATCGCCGACCTCGTTCACCAGACGCACCCGTGCCTGCCCGCGGCGGAACGCCGTAGACACCACCACCGCACGCTCGTGGGTGGCCGATGCGGCAAGAACATCGCCGGGCGCCAAACGGTCGACCGCTTTGGCGATGCGGTCGGCCAACTCGGGGTTGTCGGCAACACTGCCACCGTCTTCTCCCCGATTCGATGGCCGGCTGGCTTCTACCTCGGCCCGCGGCACCGTGAGCGAATCGGTGGCCTTTTGTACGTCGTCCTTGCGCTTCTGCACCTTCGTGGCCAACTTGGCGACTGCGCTTCGGGCCTGGAACTGGGCGAACGATTGACGAAGCAGATCGCTGGCGGCGTCTTCCTCGACCCGGCGAACCAGGTTCACGGCCATGTTGTAGCTGGGCCGAAACGACGAGAACAGCGGGAAACTGTTGCTACCAGCAAGGCGTGAGACCTGATCGAATGTGACATACGGCGACCACAGCACCAGCGCATGTCCGAGCGGATCAATGCCGCGGCGACCAGCGCGCCCGGTGAGCTGGGTGTACTGCCCTGGGGTGAGCGATTCGTGGGTTTCGCCCGTGAACTTGGTGAGTTTGTCGAGCACCACACTGCGGGCTGGCATGTTGATACCCATCGCCAAGGTTTCGGTAGCGAACACCACCTTGATCAGCCCCTCGACAAAGCAGAGCTCAACGGTCTCCTTGAACGCCGGAACCATCCCGGCGTGGTGGGCGCCAACGCCACGAAGAAGGGCGGCCACAAACCGTTCGTACTCCAACGCCACCAAGTCACGCTCGGAGAGGTGTGAGGTGCGGCTGGCGGCAATATCGCCAATGCGGGCCTTCTCTTCGGTGGTGGTGAGATCGATGCCCGAATCGATGGCGCCCGAAACCGCATCATCACAACCGGCGCGACTGAAAATAAAGAAGATGCCGGGCAGCAACTCGCGCCGCCGCAAGTAGTGCACTACATCGAGGCGCCGCGGCGTCGAGAAGGGCCGGCGTCGCCGCTGCTTGCCCTGCTTGCTCTGCTTGCCGTCATGGCGGTCGTTCTTGCGGCCCGATTGCAGATCAAACCGGAACGCCTCACGGTTGGGTTTTCCCTTCACCAACACCGGAACCACATGCAGCTGCGACGTGTTGCGCTCGGAGACTCCGTACAGGTCGCGCAGCTCAACCGGCCGGGTGGTTTCGAGCACGGCGACGGTCTGGCCTCGCACCTCGGTAATCCACTCGGCTAACTCATCAGCGTTGGAAACCGTGGCCGACAACGCCACAAGTCGTACCGACTTCGGAAGGTGAATGATCACTTCCTCCCACACCGGCCCCCGAAACGCGTCCTGCAGGTAATGGACCTCGTCGAGCACCACGTAACGCAGCCCCTCGAGCAGATCCGAGCCCGCGTACAACATGTTTCTGAGCACTTCGGTGGTCATCACCACCACCGACGCATTGCCATTGACCGCATTGTCGCCCGTGAGCAGCCCTACCTCATCCGCGCCGTACTGCTCTTTGAAGTCGCGATACTTCTGGTTCGAGAGCGCCTTGATCGGTGTGGTGTAAAACACCTTCTCGCCCAACCGCTGTGCCTCTTCGACCGCGTATTCGGCCACAACGGTCTTGCCAGATCCGGTCGGTGCGGCCACCAGCACCGAGTGGCCGCTCTTGAGGACCTCGATCGATTCCTGTTGGAACGGATCAAGGGTGAACATTCGCTCGGTCATCGGCACTCTCTGCCCGGGCGATTCGTCACGAAGTGCCAGATGCCTTGCGGCGCGCCCGGATAACCCCGAAGAGGATTGCAATTTCGTAGAACAGGTACATCGGAACCGATAGCGCCATCAGTGTGAACGGGTCGCCGCTGGGAGTAATAACAGCCACGAGGATGACAATGCCCACCAGCGCATAACGCCGACCACTCTTGAGCGTGTCGATCGACAGCACTCCAGCGAGCTGCATGAAGATGAGCACGATCGGAAACTGAAACCCCAAGCCAAAGCCAACCAGCATCTTGATGACGAAGGTCAGGTAGGGCTGGGGTCGAAAAGCCGTCGCAAACTCGACGCCACCAATTTCGTTGAGGAACTCGAGAGCCCGGGGAAGGCTCCAGTACGAGAGCCCGACGCCCAGCGCAAACAGCGCCGCTCCGGAGAAGACGAACGGCAGCGCATAGCGACGTTCGTGGGGGTACAAGCCGGGGGTGATGAACTGCCAGACCTGCCACAGGATCACGGGGATCGCCAGCGAGAACCCGCCGTAGGTGGCGGTGGTGACTCGAACATTGAGCTGCTCGGTCGGTTCGGTAACAAGCAGCTGACACTCGCCGGCACTGCCGCCTGCAGCGATGATGGCTTCCGGGTCGATGGAGTCGCAGTACGGGTCGACCAGGAATTGGAGGATGTCAGGGCCCTTCCACCAGCAGATCACGAACCCGACGGCGATGGCCATAGCCGAACGCATGATGCGGGTCCGCAACTCGGTGAGGTGCTCGACCAGCGTCATGCGCCCTTCGTCGTTGGCCGTCGGGCGCGGCGGAGAGGAGCGAGTTTCGTCGGCCACCGCTATGCGTCGGATTCGATCCGGGGTGTATCACCGTCATCGTCGGCGTCGGCGTCGGCGATGTTGTCGGGTTCCGACGTGTTCTCGACATCGTCAACGTCTTCGGCGGCTCCCTCTTCTGGCTCTTCTGTTTCTTCTGTTTCTTCTGCGGTGTTCTTGAACGGCTCGGTGTTCTCTTCAAGGCTGCGTCCGGTGGGTTCAAGGCTCGCCTGGTTGGCTTTGCTGGCGGCCACGGCGGCGTCGCCTCGCTCTCGGGCCGTGGTCTCAAGCCCGATGTCGTCGAGCATCGCCGCCGAGCGCATTTCGTCCTGAAAGCTCTTAGAAACTCGCCGCAATTCGCCGACGACGTTTCCGACCTTTCGAACCGCTTCGGGAAGTTTCTCAGGCCCGAGCACAACAAGCGCAACAAGAAGCACCACGAGTACTTCGAGACCACCTACATTTCCCATAGAGGAAGTCTACCGATTCACACGCCGAAGTGAGAGAGGGCGGCCGTAGGAAGAATCGTTGGAAATCCACTGCCAACGGCAGCGGCTGGGTTTGCGGAAACAGGGCCGAGGTCGGCCTTAGGCAAGACGGCTACTTTTTCAGCTCTTGGAGCGCTTCAACGAGCACGTTGTCGTTGTGCAGCTGTGAATGGAAATCGATGATGTCATCGTGGCTGATGGGGGCACCGCTCTTGGTTTCATAGAGCTCCTCGGGGAGCGTCCACGTGTCCATATGCACGCCTGAGGCAACCAGCAGGTCGATGGTGCGGTGCTCGGCGGCCTTGACGACCGTCATTGTGCAGACCGGACACCGGAACGAGTACTCGCCTCGATCATCATCGAGACATACCCGGACCTTAACGTCCGCCGTAGTCAGTTCTACATCTCCACAAGAAGGGCATGTTGCCCGAATCGTTGCCATGTTCAGCTTTCATGTTCCATTGCGACAACAGAACTATCGGCACGCCAACTCGGTGCCTTAACAGGCCGATTGGCCCTTTCGTTTGGCCACTTTTTGGCCGCATTACCCAAATTTTGGGTACGCAACAGGGCCATACGGAGCAGGGCGCTCCGGGTGAGGCCTGCAATGGTGCCAATCGGCCGCTGGAGCGTGCCGAAGTGAGTTGGCGGAGGAGGTAGCGTGTTGGTCATGAAGACCCGCAATCCGGCCCTGCGGACCCCTCCAATTGGGTTCGCTCATCGGGGCGCTAGCGCTCACGCGGCCGACAACACTATCGAATCGTTCCTCCTTGCCAAGAAACTCGGTGCTACCGGCCTCGAAAGCGACGTTTGGGTAAGCCGCGACGGCATTGCCGTGCTCGACCACGACGGGGTTGTTCGCAAACGTCTGGTGCAGCGCCAGCCAATTCGAGAGTTCGATCGGGCCGATCTGCCAAGCCATATCCCCTCGCTTGACGAGTTTTATGCCGAGGTCGGTGCCGAGTTACCGCTCTCGCTCGACGTTTGTGACCCCAAGGCGTTTGCCCCCACGGTAGAGGCGGCCCAGAAGGCGGGCGCGCTCGAGAATCTGTGGATTTGTTACCGCGATCTCGAAACGCTGGCTTCCTGGCGCGAAGCCGCCGGGGCAGCCAAGTTGGTGCACTCCACCAAGTTGGCGGCGATGGAGGGCGGCCCAGAGCGTCATGCGGCCACGCTGGCCGAGCTTCAGATCGACACGGTCAACATGCGCAATACCGAGTGGACCGGGGGCAATATGGCCTTCTTTCACCGCTTTGGCGTCGAGGCGTTCTCGTGGGATTGTCAGCACCTTCGGGTCATCAACGAAGCAATCCAAATGGGCGCAGATGGTTTCTTCAGCGACCACTCAGACCGAATAGCCGACGCCCTAAAGACCTAGACCGACACAGGTGTCAGACACGAGTGTCGCGGTGACCACGCGAGTTGCGAAACAACTCGGAAAGGGCTTCGCCGCAAGCGAAACCGACGCGGAGCGTAGAGAGAGCGAACTTGTGAGCGAACGACCAGAAGCTGGGAGTCGTGCCGAAGCGCCAGCGAAGGCCGAGGTTGAAGCTCTACAAAAATAGCGAAGCGTGAGAGCGAAGAAGCGCAGCGCCGAAGCGAACCAAAGTCACAGCGCTTCGATGTCGCCGAGTGGCCAGACCTTTAGGAAGGCTCTTCCGACAAGCTGGTCTCGGGTGATTGGGCCGAAGAACCGGCTATCGCGGGAGTTCTGACGGTTGTCGCCCATCATGAACAGCTGTCCTTCGGGGATGGTGCATGAGTTTCCGTCGCCCTGTTCGTTGGCGCAGCCTTCGGTCCAAACCGGGCCGAATGTGGCGGCACCATCCTCGACGTAGGGCTCCTGCAGCATCTTGCCGTCGATGAATATCGATCCGTCGCGGGCTTCGACAGTCTCGCCTTCGAGCCCAATGACCCGTTTGATGAGGTCTTCGGGGTCGTTGGGGTTCACAACTTCGCGTTTGAAGACCATCACGTCGCCACGGTTTGCGGTAGTGCTGAGCTTGTTCACCAGCACGCGGTCGTCTTCGACAAGCGTTGCCTCCATCGACGGCGACGGGATGAAGTACGCCTGAAGCAGAAAGCTCTTGATGACCAGAGCAACAGCTAGCGCTCCGGCGACTACGACAGCCCATTCGATAAGCGACCGGAGGCGTGGATTGATGACGTCGTAGTCGGCTTCGTCGCGGGTGGGCAATGGCTGATCGCGGGCGGCGGGCGCATTGGTTGGACCGTCGGCGGCCGAAGCCGGTCGCGATGGTTCACCGACCGCGGTGGCCGTGGCTGCTGCGACGGGAGCTACGGGCGCAATCGACTGGGCTGTCTCTGTGCGACGCTGGGGCGTCGTGTCTGGTTGCCGGATGACTGGCTCAGCGGCGGCGGGCTGGCGTTGCGTTTCTGGGGCTGATTGCACCTGGGAAGATTGCTGTTGCTCGAACGGCTGGGCCTGTGGCCGCACCGGCGCCTGAGCCGTTGGAACTGGCGGGGTCGCAGATGAACCGACAGGGCTGAGAGGGGTCTCGGACGGCCGTTGGTCGACCGGTGGGGTTGAAACGACTGGTGGATCTGAAACGACTGGGGCCGTGGGTGGGTCGACCACCGGTGGAGCAGAAACCGCCGCAGCGGCAGCGGCCGCGACGGGGTCGGCTGTGCCGGTATCGAATCGAGCTACGCCCGGCTGTGGCGCGGCTGGAGTTTGCGAGTGCCCGTCGGTCGACGTTCCGGCCTGTTGCTGGGCTAGCCGCTCTTTGGCTCGAGCGGCGATGCGCTCGGCAAAATCGGGGCTGTCAAGGGAGAGCGACGGCTCATCAGGTACAACGGGATCACTTGGCACGATACTACGACCCTACAAGGTCGGTGCGCCTAAAAGACCTCATTGGCCGGCCTGATATCTGGTGAGAACGCGGGCGGCAGTTGCCCGAACGAGGTCGGCGGGAATCGACGGGTCGTGGTCGACGATTTTGCCGTCGGAACCGAGGCGCACCAAGAGGCGTTCGAGCCACGGAACCGCAGCAACCGCAAGGGTGACCCGGAAGCCTCCGTTGGCGAGTTCTTCGACGCCCTCGTTGGGGTACTGCTGCACTACCCAGCCAGCGTCGGCGGTGACCTCGAGCGTTACCCGGGGGTCGTCGTCGCGTGCAGTGAAGACATGAATTCCACCCTCGCCTCGTGGTTCGAACGTCTCGTCGAGCAGCGTTGCGTCGACGATACGGTCGACACGGAACACCCGCTCGTCGTCGGCGAGCCGGCAGTGGGCGGACACGTACCACTTGCCTTCGTCGGCAAAGAACCGCACCGGTTCGATCGAGCGATGCGTGCGTTCGTCGCGACCAAACGTGTAGTAGTCGAGTTCGACAACCCGGTGATCGGTGACGGCCGTGCGCAACAGGTCGAGGGTTTCCTCGGGCGCACTTCCAAGGCGAATGTCGAGGCCTTTGTCGACACCGAGCGCTGCGCCCAGTTTGGTAAGCCCACCAAGGAGGGGCCCGTTCTCATCGCCCGAAAGTGCCAGAACGCTCTCCCCTGCGGCTAGGAGTGCCATGGCTTGTTCGGCGGTAAGTCGCAAGGGTTTCGCGAACCAGTCGGCATAGTGAATCCAGACACGATCGTCGTCGAGGGTTACTTCGATCATTGTGTCGGGGGTAAACGGGTACACGCCGACGAACTGCACGGCTTCGAGCAGGTCGGCCTCGAGGTGCGTACGCGGATATCCGAAACGTTCGGCGATTTCGTCGAGGTGCACGCCGGGTTGGCTCGCAACCCATGGAATTACCGCCAGCAGCCGGGTGACCCGCTCTGACGCGTTGAGCCGGCTCATGATGCTGCTCCGGCGTGGAGTTCGGTAAGCCAGTCGACCAGGTCGTCGCGAAGTTCGGGGGGCGCCAGGAGTTCGGCGTGTTCGAGGAACGTCAACACGAACGAGCGAAACGCCTCGCGGTTACGCACTGTCAGTTCAAACTCGGCCGAACCATCGTCGTGGTCGGCGACCACTGCGTCGCGGCCCAGGTAGTGCTTTGCCCATCCAGCCTGATCGCCATCGACCAGAATCCGCGCCACGATTGGTTCCTCGTCGCCGAGTTCCCATGATTCGGCCCGGTCGTTGCTGGGTCCATCGGGCCGCACGGTGGTGGCGTTGCCAAGGGGCTCTACCACCCCATCGATGCGGTCGACTCGGAACTGTCGTTCGTCTTCGCGGACGTGGTCGAACCCGATCAGGTACCAGTGCCCGCGCAGAAACGACAGCTTGTACGGGTCGAGCGTGCGGGCCGTGTCGTTGTAGGTAAATCCGACCGACTTCTGGGTTCGAACCGCGTCGAACAACGGGCCAAGATTGGTATCGGTTGGAAGCGCGGCAAGCGGCCGCTCGGAGTTGGTGGCATCACCGGCGCCGGTATCGCCCACCAAACCGCCCACCCGAACCAGCGCTTGGTCGCCCTGCACCCCGTCGAGGCGAACGAGGTTGGTGGCAAGGTGAAGTGCAGCCAGTTCGTCAGGATCGAGTTGCGGATCGCTGCCCGCGTACTCCTTGGGATCGATTCGGTACCCGTCGGTCGGCGGGTCGGTGCCTGGCACCAACTCGACCCTGATCGGAATACCCATCGAACGCAGATCGTCCTTGTCGCGTTCGAAGGAACGCCGGAAGCTCGGCCCGGCATCGGGGTACCCCTCGATGCGCACTCGAAGCTGCTCGGCCGTCATCGGGACCGAGGTATGCAGAAGCGCCGCGAGGAGATTCATCAAACGTTCGAGCTTGGACATGAGACAGCGAGTATCGCATGGCAGAGCAAACTGCGGGTGCGTTTCGGCAAATTCGCCGAACGGGCGGCGACCTACAGGCTCGCGATGAGCTTGTCGACCCGCTCATCATGGGCCTTAAACGGGTCCTTACACAGCACGGTTCGCTGCGCTTGGTCGTTCAGTTTCAGGTGCACCCAGTCGACGGTGTAGTCGCGCTTTTTCTCTTTGGCTTTCTGAATGAACTCGCCTCGAAGCCGTGCTCGAGTGGTGGCCGGAGGGTTCTCGACGGCGTGGGCGATGTCGTCGTCGTTGCAGACTCGCTCGACCATGCCTTTGCGCTCCATGTGGTAGTAGAGCCCGCGGTCGCGATTGACGTCGTGGTACTGCAGGTCAACCAGCGACACCCGGGCGTCTGCAAGAGCTAGGCCGTGACGCTCGCGGTAGGCCTCGATGAGCTTGTACTTGATGACCCAGTCGACCTCTTGGTCGAGGTTGAGTGGGTCTTTTTCGATCTGGGTGAGGCAGTGCTCCCACATACCGAGCGCTTTAGACTCTTGTTCGTTGAGTTCGTGATGCTCGGCGAACCGAAGCGCCCGAGTGAGGTATTCGCTCTGAATCTCGAGTGCACTGGCTTCGCGACCGTTGGCCAGCCGTACCCGTCGTTGACAGGTCATATCGTGGCTGATTTCGCGGATGGCACGAATAGGGTTTTCGAGGGTCATGTCGCGAAGCACCACACGAGGATCTTCAAGCATCCGAAGCATCAGCGACGCAGCACCGACCTTGAGGAAGCTCGTGTACTCGCTCATGTTGGAGTCGCCGACGATGACATGGAGACGCCGGTAGCGTTCGGCATCGGCGTGCGGTTCGTCGCGCGTGTTTATGATCGGCCGTGAGCGAGTGGTGGCGCTGGAGACGCCTTCCCAAATGTGTTCGGCGCGCTGGCTGACGCAATACATTGCGCCGCGAGCGGTCTGGAGCACTTTGCCGGCACCGGCGTAAATCTGGCGGCTCACCAAAAACGGGATAAGCACCTCGGCGTAGCTGGAGAGGTCGTCGCGTCGCCCAGTGAGATAGTTCTCGTGACAGCCATAGGAGTTGCCGGCCGAATCCGTGTTGTTCTTGAACAGGTAAATGTCGCCTCGGATGCCCTCGTCTTCAAGACGCTGCTCGGCGCTGGCGAGCAGCTGCTCGAGAATGCGCTCGCCTGCCTTGTCGTGGACGATCAGGTCATAGATGCTGTCGCACTCGGGCGTTGCATACTCGGGGTGCGAGCCGACGTCGAGGTACAGCCGGGCTCCGTTGGCGAGGAACACGTTGCTGCTGCGACCCCACGAAACAACCCGTCGGAACAGGTAGCGGGCGACTTCGTCGGGGCTGAGTCGGCGTTGTCCGCGAAGTGTGCACGTAACTCCGTACTCGTTTTCGATTCCGAAGATACGTCGTTGCATGAGAACTCGACCTTAACGCCTTGTCTCGCTTATGTGACAGTTCATTCTGAGATACTGCGAGTTATGCGGCCCAGTACCGAGCTATGCCACCAACGCGTGGAGGGTTTCACGAATCCCCACAAATTGGTCGGGCGAGGCCCGAAACCAGTAGGTAAATCGCTGGTCAAGGTAGTCGTCTTCGAGGTTGAGTAACTGCGCGAGCATCACTCGGTCGGCCTCACGAAGTACTACTGGCGCCGACGGTGAGGCGCCACGAAGTTGTCGAATACATGCGGCAAAGGCTCGCAACAGATCATCGTTATCGTGCCGACGCTGGTCGAATTCAATCGTCAACCAACCGGCGTGGAGCAGCTTTCGCTCCTCGTCATAGATCAGCGGCTTCCGCTCGGCTTGGCCCGATGTTGGAAGCTGGTCGGTGTCGATGCCGTAGAGCTCGCCAAGCGCTTCCAAAATGCCGGTGGAGGGCTCGTACAGGCCGGCTTCGATCTCGAGCAGCTGGGTCGAACGAAGGCTGGTTTGGCTAGAAACCGCCTCGACCGAATACCCGACACGGTCGCGAATAGTGCGAAGGGCTTCACCCAACGCAACGGGACCATTGGCCATGGCGCGCACATCTACTGGCATGTATTGCTCTATCGGCGCAGGGCAAGCGTGCCTTAAGTAGCGGGCCGACCAATCGAAACCGCAATGCTGACTCGGTTGGCTTACAGAAGTGCGCTGAGTTCGTCGCCCTCGACCCGGCGGAAGCATCGACGGTGTTCACCTCGTGCCAGTACGGCGACTTCAAGGTCATCGGCTGCAAGCTGGCGGTCGTCGCCCGCAAGCGCCGACGTAAGCACCTTCAGCATCGATCCCAAATCGCTCCCGGCTTTCCAGTTGGAAACCACGCGTTCGCGGATGGCTTCGGAGTCGCCTCCCAACACCACATGATCGGTGTGGTCGGTGACCGAACCGTCGTAGAGGATGTGGAAAAGCTGATCGCCGGCTGCGTCTTCTTCATCGATTTCGGCGACGAGGATCTCGACTTCCATCGGCTTCATCTCGTGGGTGAAGACCTGGCCGAGCATGTTTGCGTACTGATTGGCGAGGCTCCGGGCGTCGACGTCGGCGCGGCTGTAGTTGAATCCCTTCAGATCGGCGTGACGGATTCCGGCAATGCGGAGTTGGTCGAACTCGTTGTACTTGCCAACACCACCGAAGCCGATGCGGTCGTAGATTTCGCTGATCTTGCGCAGCGTGTTCGACGTGTTCTCCGCGCAGATGACCACGCCGTCGGCGTAGGTGCTGGCTACCAGGCTTCGGCCGCGGGCAATACCTTTCCGGGCATAGTCGGCCCGGTCCTTCATGACCTGTTCGGGCGCTACATAGAACGGTTGGCTCACTGTGGGCCTCCATCGGTGCTGAGCGAGTTGCCGCCGTCGCGGCCGCCGCGGTTCGTGAACTTGTCGATGAGGTCACGGGTCTTTTCTTCGAGTTCGGAATCTTCGACCCGGTCAAACCCGTCGGCGGTGACGGTGGCAACCACGGGATACACACCGCGAATCAGGTCGGGAAGACCAGTGGCCGAGTCTGAGTCAGCCGCTTGGAACAGCGACTCGATGGCCAGGTTGATGGCCTGGTCGCGGTCCATATCATCGATGAAACTGATCTTGATGACCGTGCCGGCGTGCAAACTGCCCGACCCGGTGGCGGTGTAGTCGAGTTCTTCGTAACGACCGCCCGTCACGTCGTACTGAAACAACCGACCCTCATCCGCCGCTAGGTCATAGCCCGCAAAGATCGGCACCACGGCAAGTCCTTGCATGGCCATTGGCAGGTTGTTGCGAAGCATCTGGCTCAGCTGGTTCGCTTTGCCCTCGAGCGAAAGCGATGAGCCTTCGACCTTCTCGTAGTGCTCCAACTGCAGCTGAAACAGCTTCACCATCTCAACCGCTGGGCCGGCGGCACCAGCGATAGCGACACCGCTATGGCGATCGGCGGCAAATACTTTCTGGATCGAGCGGTGACTGATGATGTTGCCCGACGTCGCGCGTCGATCGCCGGCGATGATCACGCCCTCGGAGTAGCGAAGGCTCACGCAAGTGGTGCCGTGCACTACATCGAGGTTCGCGCTGACATCGCCCTGGGGTACCGGCGGTTCCAGGCCGGCCTTGCGAAGCAGGCCCGCAAAGTCGGGGCCAGGGTCGTCGGTCGGGTCGAAGCGTACGGAGGTCACTGGCCACCTTTTTGGATATAGCTCTTTACAAAATCTTCTGCGTTGGTTTCGAGGACCTCGTCGATCTCGTCGAGAAGATCGTCGAGTTCGCTCTTGAGTTTCTCGCCTTCTTCCGATGCCGCCGGGGTCTCGTCGATCTGTTCCTGAGATTCCCGAGGTGTCGGGCGTTTCTTCTGTTCGCGTTCAGCCATGTTTGTGTCGTTCCCTGAGTATTTCGGGTGAGTTAGGGGGAGATTGGTAGATAGTTGCTCAGTTGCCGAGCTTTTCCAAGAGTTCGGCCGCTTCGTCGCACTCCTCTAGCAGGTTACCGACATGGGCACGTGTCCCGCGGGTCGGCTCCATCATCGGGACTCGGCGCAAGGGTTCGTCACCAATATCGAACACCATCGAGTCCCAGTTTGCCGCAACGATCTGCTCGGGCCAGCGCTTCAGACATTCGCCACGGAAGTAGGCGCGAGTGTCGTCTGGCGGCGAGAGCATCGCAACCGTAGCGTCGGCGTCGTCGACGATCGTGGCCACATCGAGCTTGTTAAATAGGCACTTGTAGGGCCGCAGGTCGTGGTACTGGATATCGAGCGCCCGCAGCTTGGCGTCGTCCCAGTTCACGCCGTGGCGTTCCTTGAACGATTGCAACAGGCGGTACTTGGCGACCCAGTCGAGCTGGTCGGCAAGTTGCATGGGGTCATCTTCGAGGGCACCGAGCACATGCTCCCAGCGGTCGAGCACGTCGACGGCAACATCGCCGCCAACGTGTTCCGTGCCGCGTTCCTCGACATACTTTCGGCTCTGCTCAAGAAACTCCCACTGCACCTCAAGAGCCGACATTCTGGTGCCGTCGGCCATCGGTAGCGGCTCGGCCACGGTGAGATCGTAGGAAACTTCGCGCATGGCCCGAACCGGCGCATCAAACACAAACTGCCGCGGCAGGAAGTCGTCTTCGATGAGCGCCAGAATAATGGCGGTGGTGCCCACCTTCAGGTAGGTCGAAACCTGCGACATGTTGGCGTCGCCCACGATGACGTGCAGTCGTCGATACTTCTGCGCGTCGGCGTGGGGCTCGTCGCGGGTGTTGATGATGGGCCGCTTCAGTGTGGTTTCGAGCCCAACTTCTTCTTCGAAAAAGTCGGCACGCTGGGTGACCTGGAACGGAACCTCGTCTGACGTGAGTCCCGGCGCTTCTACGCCAACTTTGCCCGAACCGGTAAAGATCTGGCGGGTGATGAAGTGCGCGGTGGCGTGAGTGACGATGTCGGAGAACGGCGTCTGACGATCCACCAAGTAGTTCTCGTGGCAACCGTAGGAGTTGCCTTTGCCGTCGCTGTTGTTCTTGTACACGACCAGGCTCTGCTCGTCTGGCAGCACCTGATCGGCAGCGATCATCGACTTGATGGCGATGAGTTCGGCGGCCCGGTCGAACAGCACAACGTCGTGGGCGTTGGTGCACTCCGGGGTACTGATTTCCGGGTGGGCATGATCGACGTAGTAGCGGGCGCCGTTGGTGAGCACGGCGTTTACGAGATGCGTCTCGACCTCGGGCGGCATCGACCCGACCGGCGCAAAGCCGCGTTGGTCCATTCCGGGAGACTCGTCTTCGAAATCCCAGCCAACCCTTGGCGCTGGCCCCTCGCGGTCGGCATTGAGGTACGCGTTGATCAGCAGCGACGACGCGGCAATCGGGTTGGACTCGTCGGTGCCACGGATCAAGATGCCGTATTCGGTCTCGACACCAATGGTTTTGGGGATCGCCATAAGCGTGAAGCTAGCCGAGGTCAACCGAAAACAGTGTGATTCAATCCCCGAATTCAGCTCGACACAACCCCAAAGTCCCCACCGCCAACGCCCACATTCCCCAAGAACCAAACCCCTGGTGTCAGACAAAGGTTAGACGAGGGGATCAGACACCAAACCACGGTGAGTGAGATCAGACCTGGCACCAAATCGCCAAATGGTGCCAGGCACCGAGTTCAAGACGCTGAGTTTGCAGCGATGCAGCAGATTAGGTTCCAGGCACCGTTGTTACTCAGCGTGGCGGGGAACTCTAGAGGTATTGCCCGGTTCCTACTCGTTCGATTGCTCGGCCACCTACGGGGTCTTCGTTTTTGGTGATGAGGGTTCGGACGTACACGATGCGCTCGCCCTTCTTGCCGGAGATCTTTGCCCAGTCGTCGGGATTGGTGGTGTTGGGCAGGTCTTCGTGCTCTTTGTACTCCTGGTGAATCGCCGCGACCAGATCGTCGGTACGAACCCCACGGGTGCCGTCGGCCAGGATGCGCTTGATTGCAAACTTCTTGGCCCGGCGCACGATATTTTCGATCATGGCTCCCGAGGAGAAATCCTTGAAGTACATGATCTCTTTGTCGCCGTTTTGATAGGTGACTTCCAGGAACTGGTTGCTCTCGTCGGCGCGATACATCTCGGCGACGGTCTCTTCCACCATGGCCTGCACAGCCTTGTTCCGATCGCCACCACCGACGGTGTCGATGATGTTTTGATCGATTGGCAAATCATCGGACAGGTACCGGCCAAAGATCGCTGCGGCAGCTGTTTCGTCAGGGCGTTCGATCTTGATCTTTACGTCGAGACGTCCCGGCCGCAGAATGGCAGGGTCGATGAGGTCTTCACGGTTCGACGCACCGATGATGATGACGTTCTTGAGCGTTTCGACACCGTCGATCTCGGCAAGAAGCTGCGGAACGATGGTGCTCTCCATGTCGGAGCTGATACCGGTACCGCGGGTGCGGAACAACGATTCCATCTCGTCGAAGAACACGATGACGGGCCAGCCCTGTTCGGACTTTTCGCGTGCCCGCTGGAACACCATTCGGATCTGACGTTCGGTTTCGCCGACGTACTTGTTGAGCAGTTCGGGGCCCTTGATGTTGAGGAAATAACTCCGGGCTTCGCCGTCGCCGGAGACTTCAGCGACCTTCTTGGCCAACGAGTTGGCGACCGCTTTGGCGATGAGGGTCTTGCCGCAACCGGGAGGGCCGTAGAGCAGGATGCCCTTGGGTGCAGGTAGGTCGTACTCTTCGAACAGGTCTTTGTGCAGGAACGGAAGCTCGACGGCGTCGGTGATTTGTTCGATCTGTGAGTCGAGACCGCCCACGTCGTCGTAGCTGACGTCGGGGACTTCTTCCAGCACAAGCTCTTCGACCTCGGGCCGCGGCAGCTTCTCGAGCACTAGGCCCGAGCGAGGATCGATAAGAACCGTGTCGCCGGCACGAAGCTTGGTGGTATCGAGGGTTCCGGAAATTTCGACGACCTTCTCTTCGTCGGCTCGGCCGACGATCATGGCGCGGTGGCCACCTTCGAGAACGTCTTTGATGGTGGCGACTTCGCCGTTGGTTTCGGGTCCACGAGCCAGCACGACGTTGAGGGTCTCGTTGAGCACGACCTCTTGACCAACGACCAATTCGTCACTGAGTTCGGGGTGCACGGCCACGCGCATCTTTCGCCCACCGGAGAACACGTCGACCGAATCGTCCTCGTTGTTGAAGCCGAGAAGGGTTCCGTAGGCCGACGGAGGCTGCGTGAGCTTGTCGACTTCATCGCGAAGCGCGGTGATGTGCTCGCGAGCCTCACGCAAGGTGTAGGTGAGTTTTTCGTTCTGCGAGACGGCCTGCGACAGCTGACCTTTGGTTTCGAGCAGTCGTTCCTCGAGAGTGCGAACTCGTTTGGGTGAATCTTGGAGTCGTCGACGAAGCGTGTTGACTTCATCTTCGAGACGGGTGGAGTAGTCGCGAATGTCAACCAGCTCGGCGCGTAGTTGTTCGGACTCCCGGTCATTCGAATGATCTTGAACCGCAATCACCTCCGAGGAACGGTGCGGAATTTGGACCCTACACCGACACCAATCGGCCAGCGTGGACACCTCTGGAGCAGATGATGCCCGGTTTTGTGACCAAAAGTTGCTCATTATGCGGAGTTTTTTGGTCGAAGAAAATGCGACACCGCATCATCTCCCTGCTCATTGCCTGCTCATTGCGTGCTGTTTCCCAGCTCACTGTGTGCTGTCTTGCTGCACGACCGCAGCAACAACTGGGTGCTGATGCCATCCGAATTCCGGTTCGCACAGCTAGACTTTGAACCGTTGTTCGCAATAGACAACAACAATCCCGGGTGCCCACCGCACCCAAATCCCGGGTGCCTTCCGCACCTTGGCACTCAGCAAAAGGAAATGCACATGAAGGTCTGGATCGATCAGGATCTATGCACGGGCGATGGCCTGTGCGAAGAGATCGCCCCCGATGTATTCGCAATGCTTGACGACGGCCTGGCCTACGTCAAAGAAGGCGACAAAATTCACTCCGATCCCGGCGGCCCGGCAGGTCTTGCCACCGTTCCAGCCGGCCAAGAAGAGGCCACGATCGAGTCGGCCGAAGAGTGCCCCGGAGAATGCATCTTCATCGAGGTCTGAGCCTCGCTGCCGAACTGGCAATCAAGGCGCAACCAAACGCAATCGATTCAGAATCGATTCGTGCAAATTCGTACCGAAATGGGAGGCTCCGGCCTCCCATTTTTCGTTTGCTGAGCAAGCCATCAGCGACATCTGTGTCTTTAGCCCCGTGCGCAACGCTGCGTGTCGCCGAGAATCTCGGGATTATCGAGCCTCGACAGAATCTCCGATGCCCGCACTGCATAGGCCGCGTTCGACCGCTTCGATGCGGCGAAGGCCATGCCAACCACTGTCCCGTCGGAGCGCACCAACGCGCCACCGGAATCACCCGGCTCAATCTCGGCGGCGATGAGATACGCGTCGCGGCGGGTCTCGCCAGGATCGCGGTAGATGTTCTCGCCGGTCGCAACGATGAGCCGGTTGATACGAAACGGATCGGGGTCGGGAGGCGCCAGGGTGCCGTTGTCGGTGGACGCGCTTCCTCCGAAACCCAGCAGAACCCCTTCGTCGTCGATGTCGCCATTGATCAGTTCGAGCGCCGGTAACACCAGACCTTCAACCCGGAGCACCGCGATGTCGGCCTTGGGGTCGAACCCAAGGAGTTCGGCATTCATGGCGCCTGTGCGGGTCCGTACCATCACCTCGTCGACTCCAGCCACGACATGGGCGTTGGTAACGACCGTCTCCTCATCGACCACGAACCCGCTTCCCAGTTGAAGTCGGGTGCACCCTTCGCCGACCACCTGCACTGCAGAGGTCAAGGTGGCGTCGATGAGATCTTCGTCGAGTTCCGCTGGAGGATCGCCCGGGTCAAGGTCGGTTCGGTCGTCGTCGTAGACCGGCAGGGTTGCTTCGGGAGCAAGCGACGTAACGGATTGCACCGGGTCGTCATCGGCGCCCGGTTGACCACCACACGCCGCAAGCAAGAGCGCCCCCATCAGGACGGTTACGACCAGCGCCGCAGCGCGGCTAGCTTCCCGAAAGCCGCGCATGGGTCAAAAACGCCGTGTGGGCAACCATGCGGTGATCGGGTCGGACCGCCTGGCCTTCGACGTACCAGGACCGCTGAAGGATCTCGACGGTCTCGGCCATCATGAAGCCGTTTCGTTCGAGCGAAGCACGAACCTGGGACACCTGGGTCACACTTGGCGTGTAGGCCACCAGGATGCCGCCCGGCCGCAGCGCCTTGGCCGCGTGAGGCACCACATTCCAGGGTTCGGGGAGGTCGAGGACCACCCGGTCGAAGTCGGTTCCGTCGATACCCTCGTATGCGTCGCGAAGGTGCACGTCGTAGCGTTCGAGTGCTTCGGCGCCCAGCATCTTGCGTACGTTGGCTTGGGCCTTGGTGGCGAAATCTTCACGCAGTTCGTAGCCGGTGATTTCGGCACCAGCACGGAGCATTGTCATCGACAACGCCCCCGAGCCCAATCCCGATTCGAACACCTTGGCGCCGGGGTAAATGTCGGCCAGCAAAAGGATTGGGCCAAGATCTTTGGGGTAGATCACCTGCGCACCGCGGGGCATTTTGAGAACAAAGTCGCTCAGCGTGGGGCGCACGGCGAGGAAGTTGGATCCGCGCGTGCTCTTTACCTCGCAACCATCGGGCGAACCAATGATCTCGTCGTGGGGCACAAACCCGGCGTGGGAGTGAAACTCACCAGCCTCAACCAACTCCACTAGGTACCGCCGCTTTTTCTTGTCGATCAGCAGGACCGTGTCGCCTGAGGCAAATGCTGGCATGTCGGTTGTCTCGTTCTATGCGACGGGGTCCTGCTGCCTCAAACGAGACCAGGACGGGGAAGGGTCTGGGAAGGGTCTGGAAATTGATTGGGAATGGTCTGGGAATGGAGTGTTCCGGTTCGATACTCGACCGGCGACCGGAGCTACCGGTCGAGTCCGATCTCGACAACCGTAGGCTTGACGAGGCGCTTCTCGACCTTCTTGGTGCGTTTCGCCGCCTTCTTTGCCGCCTTCGCGGCTTTCTTCGAGGAGCGCTTCGAAGGTTTGACCTCGACCACCGAGGCCCTCTTGTCGGCCTTGGCGAGCGCCTTCTTCTCTTTCTTCAGCTGCTTCTTGGTAGGAGGCGGCGGGTTGTGGATGATGGCAAACACGCCCCCCTGCTTCATATCTTCGCTGATCTCGACCGGCATCTCGCCGCCCTTGGTGAGCTTATTCTTGAACCCGCCGAGGCGTTGGAGCACAAACACTGCAAGCCACAATTTGTTGCCGCCAAAGAGACCCTTGGTGGTGGCGTTGCGCCGCATCTGGTACTTCAGCGCCTTTTTGGAGAATGGAAGCATGAGCGGGTGGTCAGATCCGACGAATTTCGACGACCGAAGAGGTCTTCTTGGCAGCGCGCTTACCGAACAGGAAACCAATCAGCAAGACGAGGACCGCAGCGGCGACACCGGCGGGAACCATCTTGTTTGCGGCCTGCGCTTTCGCCTGGCCGGTCTTTTCGTCGACCTGGGACTTGATGCCGCGAAACTGTGATTCGAGATCGCTGGGCGTGATCGTCTTTTTTGATGGGTCGGTCATTGCTTAGAGGTCTTTCTTGATTCGTGAGCCGAGCAGGCCAGCGATGAGGAGAACGGTCAGTCCGACCGCGAGGTAGGCGAGCAGCGACCAGTTTCCATCGAAGAAGTCGACGGTTTGGAGGCCTCGGAGCATCGCCAGGGACATCAGCAAGATACCAAGCCCCATGAGGATCCCGCCCGCGGCACCGAAGGCGACGAACTTTCCGATGGGCTTGAGCGGTTCAACGGTCTCTTGCATGGCGTACGCCTTGATGAGGTTGACGACCTCATTGACCGGATTCTCGTCTTTTTCAACGACTTCTTCTGCCACGATGTGGGCCTCCTCTACCAAGCGCCGACTCTAGTAGACCGTCTCGTTGTGTTCATTGACCAAGCGGGCGGAACAGATAGCCGTCGAGGCTTCGTCTGTCGGTCAGCGAGGCGGAAGTCGAGCCTATTCCGCAAGGCGGAAGTCGAGCCTATTCCGCAAGGCGGAAGTCAAGCATCGCATGGGCGTCGTCGAGGAGTCCGTCGAGTAACTCGAGTCGCTCGCTGGCACCGTCGCTGGTAAGCAGATCTTGCCGGTCGGACGGGCCGAACGGTCCCAGCGCCGAAATCTGGTGCGATGCCAGTGCCGGATCCTCGCTGATCTCAAGCTCGATACCCGCTGGCACCTCGCCGAGGCGAACGAGTTTGTCGATGGCCCGTCGAAGTTGGCTTTCACAGTTGGCCACGGTGTCTCGCAACACTTCGGGCTGCTCGTAGTCGGTTTCTTCGGGGAGATCGACCACCAGTGCACGGGGGTAAGGATTGTCGTCGAGCCACTCGAGAACCTTGATTCGCCGAGTTCCGACCGAGCCGAGCGCCCACCGGCCGTCATCGAACTGATGCTCTTCAAGAACCTGGGCAACAGTGCCGACATCGCATCGCACCTCTCCCCCGCCGACTTCGCTGCCGCGCTCGATGAGCACCACACCGAACTCTCGGTCGCCGGCCAATACGTCGCTGGCCAACTGGAGGTACCGCGGCTCAAACAGGTGAAGCGGCAGAACCATCGACGTAAACAGCACCGAGCCGAGCGGGAACATGGGGAGCTCGTAGGCGTCGACCATAAGCGCCTACTACTTCGGACCCAGGTCGGCGAGTGCCGGACCTTCGGGGTACTCGACAAGCTCCTCGCCCAGGTCTTCCTGGATTGCATGGGCTCGGTTGGGGTTAAGTTCTGGCTGGTTGGCGATGTAGGCGAAGGTAAGGATGTCGCCATTGGCAGCCTCGGCGAAGCCAGCCAGCGCCGACACCTCATTGAGGCTGCCGGTCTTTCCTCGAATCTTGCCGGTGACGTCGGCGCCCTGAAATCGTTCGCGCAGGGTGCCTCGCTCGCCTCCGATGGCCAGACCTCCGGCAATCGCCGATTCCGGGCCGGCCCGGTCGAGCAGGTCGATTAGCAAGTCGCAGGTCAGCTGGTTTTCGCTCGACAGGCCACTGCCATCGTCCACGACGACCCCAGCCATCTTGAAACCAGCTCTCGTCATGAGAACGCCCGACGCTGCTGCACCGGCTGCGGTGGTTGGTTCGTTGCGAGCTGCCAGGCCAATTTCTTTCAACAACAGCTCGGCAGTGCTGTTGTCGCTGTTGGCCAACATCTGGCCAACGACATCGGTCATCGGCGGCGATTCGAGCACGGCGATCTCCTGCATGCCGTTTGGCGGCTCACCGGTCTTTGCGCTCTGTTGCGGAATGATTCCCCGCGCTTCGAGCAGATCGTCGAAAATCGCCGCCGAGTTCACCGCTGGCTGCTCGGAACGGGTAGCGAGTTGGTTGGCTTCATTGTCGTCGGGGTACCGGCTGAAACCGTCGTTTACCGACAGTGCGCTGAGCGGGCCGGTTTGGTTCTGGTCGACGAACCGGGGAGGCCAACTGGCAACCGAGCGCTCAAGGTCGTAGCGACTTTCGACACCGACGACTGCGCCTCGAACCTCAGTGATCCCAAATGCCACCACGGCATCGGCAAGCTCGGCCAGGTCGGTGAAGGCGTGGGCTTCGGGGTAACGACCGATGTAGCGCTCGGTGGCGATAATTGGGTCGCCGCCGCCGATCAGCCAAAGGTCGCCCTCGACCACGCCGTCGACAATCGACTCGGCGGCAACCACCGTCTTATAGGTGAAGTCCTCGCCGAGTGCCTCGAGAGCTGCGGCGCCGGTGACAAGTTTCTGCGCCGACGCGGGCACCAGTGGCAACGTGCCGTTGTGGTTGAAGACTTCTTCACCGCTGCTGGAGTGAACCACCAGACACGACGCCTCGGGCGATTCGTTGACCACCGACACCAGATCTTCGGCCAGCACTTCGTTGGATGTTGCTACGCGGATAAACGTGGGAAGTCGACGGGCCGAGAACATGGGCGTAACCGGCGATGGCTGCGGCGATGAAGCGGCCGGCTCGCTTAATGCGGCCGCCTCGCGGTCGGCTTCGCGGGCCATCCACGCGGCCACTCCGGCGGCGATAAGGAGCAAAAGGGGTAGAACGAGCTTGCGCACGGCGCAATCGTAGAGGACGTCGCGTGTAAAGATCCGGAGATCATGCAAATTCTCTCCGCACTCTTTCTTGACACGATCGATCTTCGTCAGGTCGATGGCCCGAGCACCCGAATCGATATGGCCGGAATTCAGTTCTCGGCCGCGGCGCCAACGCCTTTGCCCCTCACGTGGGCACCGCACCTGGCGATAATCGCCCACGCCGGACCCGAGGAATCGGGCGACGGCGTGCTCGAGGTGGTGTTCAAACGCGACGGCGAGCAGATCGCCCGCAACGTACAACCGCTTCAGGTCGAGCCAGGCAAGTTCACCTACCGCCTGGTTCGCGCCGAGCTCGAGTTCGACGACTACGGCACCATCTACGCCCATTGCAGCATCGACCGAGGCGTCGAAACGCTGGTGCCCTACACGCTCCTTCCACCGGCCCCCGCCGAGTAGCGCACATGGCCCGGTTCGCCAGCTCGCTGTCCGAGCATCCTCTGGCCACCCACGCCATCGGTGAAGCGGTAGGCGATGTGCTCGATGGCGTCGGTCCGGCCCCCGACCTTGCCATCTTGTTCGTCACCGCCCCTCTGGTTGGCGTGCTCGAAGACCTCCTCGCCGTGGTGCATCAGGTGCTGCAGCCAACCACGCTCATCGGCACGACGGCTGTGTCGGTGATGGGCGGAGCACGCGAGGTCGAGGAAGGCCCCGCACTATCGCTGTGGGCCGGAAACGTGGGCCAGTGTCGACCCGTTCGTCTTAACGCATCGCAGGGCTCTGACGGTTGGAGTATCGACGGATTGCCCGCCGGTCTCACCGCCGACGACACACTGCTGGTCCTGGCCGACCCGTTCTCGTTTCCGGCCGATGGGCTGCTTCAGGCCCTCAATGCGTCAGCGCCCGGCATCAGCCTGGTTGGCGGTTTGGCGTCGGCTGCGCGAGGGCCTGGCGGAAACCGGGTAGTACTGAACGACGACACCTATGACCACGGCGCTGTCGCCGTCGTGCTCGACAGGTCCACCGCAACCACGACGGTGGTATCCCAGGGATGTCGACCCATCGGCGACCCCTTCACCGTCACCAAGTCCACCGACAACATGATCGAGGAGTTGGGCGGAAGCCCGGCTCTCGACCGGCTCGAATCGCTGGTGGCCGACGCCACCGATGACGAACGGCGCCTTCTCAGTCAGGGGGTTCATATCGGCATCGTGGCCAACGAACAGCGAGCAACCTTCGAGCGTGGCGACTTTGTGATTCGAGGCGTCCTGGGCGCCGACAAAACCACGCGAGCGATTGCCATCGGCGATCATGCGCCGGTTGGCGCGGTCGTGCAGTTTCAAGTTCGCGATGCCGCCACCGCCAGTGAAGATCTCAACCTTCTTCACGAAGAGTCGGCGGGCAGCCAAGCAGCCCTCGTGTTCACTTGCAACGGTCGGGGCACCTATCTTTTCGGTGAACCTCACCACGACGCGGCAACGGTGCACGATCGGACCGAGGGGGCGGCGCTCGCAGGCATGTTTTGTGCTGGCGAGATCGGCCCGATCGGCGGCGTAAATTACCTGCACGGCTTCACCGCTTCAACACTACTGTTCCACTAGTTTCGGATACTTACGCTCCGACACTTGCCCAACGATTCGTTCCCCACCCCCACTACCTTTTCCGCAGGAAGCACTACATGTCAACCGACCAGCTGGCCCTCGAACAAACCGCAATCAACGTCATTCGTGGCCTCTCGATGGATGCACCACATGCCGCGTCGTCGGGTCACCAGGGCACTGCGATGTCGCTGGCTCCTGCCGCCCACGTGCTGTGGACCCGCATCATGAACTACGACGCGTCCGAGCCCCAATGGGCCGATCGCGACCGCTTTATCCTGTCGCCCGGACATGCATCGATCCTGCTCTACTCAATGCTGCATCTCACCGGCTTTGGTCTGACCCTCGACGACCTCAAGGCGTTCCGTCAGTGGGATTCGCTCACCCCGGGCCACCCCGAAGTCGGCCACACCACCGGCGTCGAGGTCACCACCGGACCTCTCGGCCAGGGCTTCGCCAACGGCGTCGGAATGGCCATCGCCGAAGAGTCGCTCCGCGCTCGGTTCGGCACCGAGGTCTGCGACCACTTCATCTATGGCGTCGTGTCCGACGGCGACCTTGCCGAAGGCGTAAGCCACGAGTCGGCGTCGCTGGCCGGCCACCTTGGCCTCGGTCGCCTGATCTACTTGTACGACGACAACCACGTGTCCATCGATGGCCACACCGAGATTTCGCTCAGCGACGATGCTGGCGCCCGGTTCCGCTCCTACGGCTGGCATGTCGACGAGATCGGCGAGGCCGGAGAAGATCTCGATGCTCTCGAGGCAGCTTTCCTGCGCGCCAAAGAGGTCACCGATAAGCCCTCGATCATCATCGTTCGCACCTACATCGGTACGCCATCGCCCGAGCACACCGACGACCCGCACGCCCACGGCTATGTGTTCAAGGACGAACAGATCGCTTCCACCAAGGCGGCGATGGGCCTGCCGAACGAGCCGTTTCACGTGCCCGCCGAGGTACTCGAGTACTACCGGGCCGCCGGGGTTCGAGGAACCGAAGCACGCACGGCACAACAGGCAGGTGCGGCGGCGTGGTCGGGCGACCGCGACACCTACGACGCCTGTGTCGCCGCCACCGGACTCGACGGCTGGCGCGCCAACCTTCCCACCTTCGACGTCGGCGAGAGCATCGCCACCCGGAAGGCTGGCGGCCAGGCAATGGCCGCAATCCTCGACTCGGTGCCCGGAATCATGGGCGGCGGCGCCGACCTCACGGGCAATACCGGAACCGCCATCGACCGTGGCGTGTTCACCGCCGACGACCGCTCCGGCCGTCAGATCTACTTCGGTATCCGCGAGCACGGCATGGGCGCCATCATGAACGGCATGGCGCTACACGGCGGCTGCATTCCGGTTGGCGGCACCTTCCTGGTGTTCAGCGACTACATGCGAGGCGCCGTGCGTCTTGCCGCCCTGTCGCACGCAAAGTCGATCTTTGTGTGGACCCACGACTCCATCGGTGTCGGCGAAGATGGCCCCACTCATCAACCGGTCGAACATCTTGCCGCCCTTCGGGCGATTCCCGGCCTTCGGGTTATCCGACCCGCCGACGCCAACGAAGCGTCGCAGGCCTGGGGCGTTGCTGTCGGAAGCGATGGGCCCACCGCACTCATCATGAGCCGCCAGAATCTTCCCGTACTCGAAGGCACCGCGGCAGGCGCCTCCGACAAGGGTGGGTACGTGCTGGTCGACTCCGACGCTGCTCCCGACCTGGTGCTCGTCGCCACCGGTTCCGAGGTACACAAGTGCGTCGAGGTGGCCGCGTCGATGGCCGCCGACGGCGTGAACGCCCGAGTGGTATCGCTTCCCTGCTGGGAGCTGTTCGATGAGCAGCCGGCCGAGTACCGCGAGAGCGTGTTGCCAACGGGTGTTCCCACGCTGGCCGTCGAAGCCGCAAGCACCATGGGCTGGCACCGGTTCGCCGACGATGTCATCGGAATCGACCGCTTCGGCGCATCTGCACCGGCGTCTCGAATCATGGACGAGCTCGGCATCAGCGTCGACAACATTGCGGCTCGCGCTGCGGCGCTGCTCGGTTAGTACTCGGCTCATCCACGCAACAGCAAGGCTCACAAGCGCGATGGGGAATGCCCGCTACCCTTGACGGGGTTCGCTCGTACACGATCGAACTCACCTCGAAGCCCACGCATGGCTTCACGCCCCAAGGAGCCCCAACTTATGACGCTACTTCACGACCTTAACGACGCTGGCCAGAGCCCCTGGCTCGACAACCTCCGTCGCGACTGGATCGAGAACGGCGAGCTCACCACCTGGCTTGAGAAAGGTGTTCGAGGCATTACCTCGAATCCGTCGATCTTCCAGAAGGCCATCAGCGGAAGCGACGACTACACCGAACAGTTTGCGGCGTTGCTGGCCGAGGGCAAGTCCATCGAGGAAAGCTACTGGGGCCTCGTGACCACCGATATCGAGAACGCGCTGGCCGTCATGCGTCCGGTGTACGACGAGACCAACGGCCTCGACGGCTATGTATCGGTCGAGGTCGATCCGTCATTGGCTCGCGATGGCGAAGGAACTGCAGCAGCGGCCCGCCAACTCGACGACCAGATCGCCGAACCCAACCTGTACGTGAAGATCCCCGCCACCGACGAGGGCACGCCGGTCATCGGCCAAATGATCGCCGAAGGTCGTAGCATCAACGTCACCCTGCTTTTTGCCATCGATAAATACCAGGCGGTCATGGATGCCTACATCGACGGGCTCGAAAAGCGGGTAGCCGACGGCGGCGATATCTCCGACGTTTCCTCGGTGGCATCGTTCTTCATCAGCCGCATCGATGTCGAGGTCAACAACCGTCTCGATGCCATCGGCACACCCGAGGCACTCGCCCTGAAAGGCAAGGTGGCCATCGCCAACGCGAAGCTTGCCTATCAGGCCTTTCTCACCACGTTCAGCGGTCCTCGCTGGGAGGCCCTCGAGGCCAAGGGGGCTCGCAAGCAGCGGGTGCTGTGGGCATCGACCTCCACCAAGGACCCCTCGTACCCCGACACGCTCTACGTCGACACGCTCATCGGCCCCGACTCGGTCAACACCCTTCCCGACAAGACCATCGCAGCGTTCCTTGAGGGCGGCACCGTGGCCCGTACCATCGATGCCGACCTCGACGACGCCAAAGCAACCATCGCCGCACTTGCCGATGTAGGTGTCGACCTCACCGATGTCACCAACGTGCTCCTCGACCAGGGCGTCGACTCGTTCGTCAAAAGCTTCGACGACCTCCTCGCCACCCTCACCGAAAAGGCCACCACGCTCTAAGTACCGCCAGAGCGAACCCCGCCAACTCCGCCAAACAATCCGAACCCGTACCGTATTCGGGGGTCACGGCCCGCAGATACGATACGGGTTCGCTGTTTTTCGGCCGTTTTGTGGGATTCCGACTACTCGGTTGCGAAAAACTACCTAGTCGGTTGCAAATCGATACCCACTCGGTCTACAGTCCGTGGTGATGGCATCTCCACCGCCAACTTCAGCAGCCACTCCGGAATCCACTCCACCGTCGGTCAACACTGAACCCGAGACGTCGAGCATTCAGCTCACGCTCGATGTTGTTGGCGACCGCTGGACGCTGCTGATCCTACGAGCCCTATTTCGTGGCAAGTTTCGGTTCAGCGAAATCCAGTGCGATCTGGGCATCGCCAAGAACCTGCTCTCGGACCGACTCGGCCGCCTGGTCGACAACGGCGTCGCCGAGAAGGTGCAGTACCAGGAACGCCCGGTTCGGTTCGAGTACCACCTCACCGAAAAGGGTCGATCGCTCTCGCCGGTGCTAATCGCCCTGATGCATTGGGGCGAAGAGTGGCGCACCGACGGCCACCGCGACAACGTGCTCGTGCACGACGCCTGCGGAACACCAATTATCCACAGCGTGCACTGCCCAAGCTGCGCGCTCGAAATCAAGCCCGAACACATTCAAAGTACGGCAGCAGTCGTACCGGGGGAATCATGACCATTACCGACATCACCGCTCCGGGAGTTCCACTCGCCGAACTCATGGCCGAGGCCGGCACCATCCGCGATCGCCAGTACGGCACCCGGGTTACGTATTCACCCAAGGTGTTTATCCCCCTCACCATGCTGTGCCAGGACAAGTGTGGCTACTGCACCTTTGCCCAGCCGCCGGCGCGGCTCGACAACGTGTACCTCTCGCCTGACCAGGTGCTCGAAATCGCCAAGGCAGGGGCCCAGGTTGGGTGCCACGAAGCCTTGTTCACGTTGGGTGAACGCCCAGAGCTTCGGTACCCGGCCGCGGCCGAGTGGCTGGCCGAGCACGGTTACGAATCAACGATCGATTACCTGGCTGCGATGGCAAAGCTCGTTCTGGAGGAAACCGGTCTACTCCCCCACGCCAACGCTGGTGCGCTCACCGCCGACGAACTCGCCAAGCTGCGACCGTACTCGCCGTCGCAGGGCATGATGATCGAGTCGTTGAACCCCGATCTCGACGCGCACCGCGGCGCCCCCGACAAAACCCCCGAGCGCCGGCTGGCCACCCTCGAAGCTGCCGGCGAGCTGCAGATTGCCTACACCACCGGCATCTTGGCAGGTATTGGCGAGTCGCGTCAGGATCGCATCGACGCGCTGCAAGCCATCGCCGATTCGCACCGCCGTCACGGCCACGTGCAAGAAGTCATCGTGCAGAACTTTCTGCCCAAAGCCGGCACCGGCATGCACAAACATCCTCCGTGCCCTCGCGAGGACTACCTCGAAGCGATCGCTCTGGCCCGCATCATCCTTCCGGCCGAGATACACCTGCAGGCGCCGCCCAACCTGTCCGACGATTTCGGGGACCTTCTCGACGCTGGGATCGACGATTGGGGCGGCGTGTCGCCGGTTACCGCCGACCACGTAAACCCCGAACGACCCTGGCCCGATCTCGATCGTCTGGGCGAAGTTACCGAAGCCCACGGCAAGGTCCTGGCCCCTCGTCTCACCATCTACCCCGAATACGCTCTGGCCTCCGAGCGCTGGCTCGACCCAAACCTGGTACACCCAGTCATGGATCGCTCCGACGCCGAGGGTCTTGGCCGCGACGACCCAGGTTCTCTTCTGCCAGAAAAGACCATGGAGAACGCCAAAGCCAACGACGGCGCCGACGTGCTGGTCATCGGCGAAGAGTCGACCCAGTGGTACTCGGGTTCCAATAACGAGCCGCCTGTCCTCATACCCTCAGCCGGCCGCGCGAGCGCTGGCGGCGCTATTGGCGAGGTTCTCCAAGGTGTCGCCAACGGCGAAGAGGTCGGTCACAGCGAGATCGTTACCTTGTTCTCGGCCCGCGGCTCCGAGGTAAACGCCGTGGCCGAGGTTGCCGACCAACTTCGGGCCGAGGCCGTGGGCGACGTGGTCACCTGGGTCTCCAACCGCAACATCAACTACACCAACGTCTGCACATTCAAGTGCCGTTTCTGTGGGTTCTCGAAGGGCCCCATGAGCCTGAACCTTCGCGGCACGCCGTACCTGCTCACCATCGACGACATTGCCGACCGGGCACGTGAAGCCGCCGAGATGGGGGCCACCGAGGTATGCCTGCAAGGCGGCATTCACCCCGACTTCGACGGCGACTACTACATCGACGTCACCCAAGCCGTGAAAAACGCCGTACCCGACATGCATGTGCACGGCTTTACCGCCCTCGAGGTCACCGAAGGGGCAAAGCGCCTCGACGAACCATTGGGCAGTTACCTCGAGCGCATGATGGAAGCGGGCCTGCGTTCGCTTCCCGGCACCGCCGCCGAGATTCTCGACGACGACATCCGGCACATTCTGTGCCCCGACAAGATCGATAGCGACGAGTGGCTCGAAGCCCACCGCATCGCCCATGGTGTTGGTCTTCGGTCAAACATCACCATCATGTTTGGTTCGGTCGAACAGACCGACCATTGGGCCACCCACATCGTGCGCACCCGAGATCTCCAGAAAGAGACCGGCGGCTTCACCGAATTTGTCGGCCTGCCCTTTGTGCATATGGCATCGCCGATCTACCTGCAGCGCAAAGCACGGCGTGGTCCGACCTTCCGCGAAATGATGCTCATGCACGCGGTTGCCCGCATCTCCTACCACGGACTTATCGACAACATTCAGGGGTCGTGGGTGAAGGGCGGATTCTCCACCATTCGACAGCTCCTTCAGGCCGGCGTGAACGACCTGGGCGGAACCCTTATCAACGAAAACATCTCGCGGGCCGCCGGCGCCGAGCACGGCCAGGAAGTCGACGGCGACGATTTCCGCAAACTGGTCGAACCGCTGGGCCGCACCCTCGTGCAGCGGGGAACGCTGTACAACCACATCGAAGAGCCCATCAAGCTCGATGTTGTGGCGCCGCGAACCCGCATTCCGGTAGCCGGCCTCTCCTAGATCCGCCGCAATTCAGCGACGCGAGATTGCGACGTACGACACCGACGTTCCACCCGTAGAATCAGCGGATGGAATCTCTCCCCCGTTACCGCACCGGCGACGCCGGCATCGACCGTGCTATCGCCGAACTCGTCGACCTCAGCGGCGCACCCGAAGATCACGAGCTCATCTACGAGACCATCGTGTCGGCCATAAGGATGGGTCGCGAACGTGTAGGCCGCGGCGACCTCAAGTTGGTAAACGCCGCACTCAAAGAACTTCGCTACGCCTTCCACGTTTTCGAGCCGTACCGCGACGCAAAAAAGTGCACCATCTTCGGATCGGCCCGCACACAACCCGACGATCCGTCGTACCTGTGTGCACGCGATTTCGGTGCAGCTATCGCCGCCCGCGACTGGATGGTCATGACCGGCGCCGGTCCCGGCATCATGGCCGCAGGTCTTGAAGGTGCAGGCACCGAAAACAGCTTTGGAATCAACATTCAGCTGCCGTTTGAGGCCAGCGCCAATGAGTTCATCGCCGACGACCCCAAGCTCATCAACTTCCGCTATTTCTTCACCCGCAAGCTCAACTTCATGAAGGAATCGCACGGGTATGCGTTGCTCCCCGGCGGTTTCGGCACCATGGATGAAGCCTTCGAACTGCTCACCCTCATGCAGACCGGCAAGAGCTTTCTGGCTCCGGTTGTGCTGCTCGACCCGCCGGGCAACACCTACTGGGATACGTGGCGAGAGTTTGTGGTGCGTGAGCTTCTCGGCCAAAACCTCATCAGCGAATCCGATCTCGACATGGTGTTCCTAACCGACGATGTGGGCGCCGCGGTCGACGAGATCTGCCGGTTCTACAAGGCCTACCATTCGTCGCGGTACGTTGGTTCTCGGCTCGTGTTGCGGCTAACTCGCGACATCACCGACGACGAACTGGCCACGCTCAATACCGAGTTCGGCGACATCATCGAAGACGGAGTTATCGAACGTATCGACATCACGCCAAGTGAGATCGAGGACAAAGACGGCCTCGATCTGCATCGCATCGCGATGCGGTTCAACCGAATGAGCCACGCTCGCCTGCGCCAGATGATCGACTACATCAACGACCAAACCTGAACCGCTGAGTTTCCTGTCAGCTATCGCTGGTAGAACTACTCCATGAGTGGAGACTTTGACGATATTCGCGAACGGCTTGAGTCGATCGCCGAAGAGCTCGCCGACCGGGCCATCGAGGTACTGCGCGCGTCGATCGAGGATGGCGCCAAAGAGATGCCAATCGACGAGAAACGACTCACGCGGGCTCGACGCGCTGTCGAGAAAGCAGCGCATCTGCTGACCGATCAGCAACAAGGCGACGACTGGTAGGTCTTGGTGGACGATCTGCACGAATGGGTGTCGTTTCGCGACACCGACGGCGACCTTTGGATGCTTGACGCAACGTTTCTCACCAGCAACTGGACCTGCATTTTCGGCAACGGCTGCAGCGGGGTGCTCGATCGGCCGACACCAGGCCTCGAACAGGGTTGCTGTTCGCATGGCGCCCATTTCAGTGACGACGACGACCACGACCGGGTCCTTGCCCATGCATCGCGTCTAACCGCCGACGATTGGCAGTTCATCGATGCCCCCGAAGTCATCGCCACCGATGCCGACGGCGCCCGACTCACCGCGCAAACCCAAAGCGGCTGTGTGTTTCTTAACCGCCCCGACTTCGCGGGTGGGGCAGGCTGCGCTCTACATCGGGCCGCTCTGCGCAACGGCGAGCGGCCACTCGACTGGAAGCCCGACGTCTGCTGGCAACTTCCGCTTCGTCTCGAGAGCCATGTCGACGAAAACGGCGTAACCGTCATGATGCTGCGCGAGTGGACCCGTACCGACTGGGGCGACGGCGGCAAAGAATTCCATTGGTGGTGCACCGAAGACCATCAGGCGTTCGTCGAGGTACACCCGGTGTATGAAACTCTGCGCGACGAGATAATCGAACTCGTCGGCGAAGAGGTCTACAACGCATTCACCCAACATGTGGATGGGCGCGGAGTAGCGACGTTTCTTGGGCACCCGGGGGCTGCGCGGATTGGCCGGAGGCCAATGGGCCAGCCCCTGGAATAGAGCGGTTTGCAAACTCGGAATCGGACCTATCCGCTCTATTCCCCGGCAGCACAACGGGTGCCGCCTGCCGAATCAGGCTGATTCGGCCACGTCGGGTTCGCTCGATTCGGCTGGCTCGCCTGCTGCGGCGGCCGAAGCATCGGGGTCTGCCGCATCGTCGGCATCATCTGCGCCGTCATCGCTTGCGGCAGCAGCACCGTCATCGGCGGAAGCCGCGCCGGAGTCGGAAGCCTGTTTTGCCTCGTACTCGGCGGCCACATCGGCCCACTGCGAGTACTCATCGGCTACATCTTCCCAGTCGGAAACACCGCTAGAACCGTTGTCGTCAAGGCTTTCGAAGATCCCATCGAGATCTACATTGTCAGACCGCTTGAGGGCCCGAGCCTCTTCAAATCTTCTGTGGCGACCCTTTTTCATCGGGAAACGCTCCAAGTATTTCGAAATCTAATCCAAGGGCCACACTATACATCGTTCTACCGCCCCTGACCGAGCGCGATAGCGCGAAATTCGCCCGGTGGGCCCAGAAAACTCGCCGAGCCGTTCGCCGGCTTCTAGCGCTCGACCGGTTGATGGCTTCTGGCTTCGAGCACCAGGCCGTCTCGGCCGTTAAACGCAAGTGCGGCGCCGCCATCCATCAATCGGGCAATCGGCTCACCAGCAAGCTCCTTGCGCCATCCAGACGCTAAGCGAGCATCCTCGTCGCCGCGCACAAACGCTTCGATGTCGTTGCGGCTCGCAAGCAAGGCCGGATCGATGGAAAGCTCCTTCGCCAACTGGCTCACCCATGCAGAGATCAGAGTTACGGCTGGTCGCATTTCTCGTAACGAGTTGGCCCGGTCCGGCGCCTTCAGCAGCACCGGTTCGGTGCCCTTGGAGTCGGCGATCACCTGAAGCAGCATGTCTTTGACGCCGCCCTTGAGATGGCGATCATCGAGGCCACGAACCGACTTGAGCTTCTGTACCGACGCCGGCTTCTTCTGCGCAAGGGCAACGATGGCCAGGTCGGGAAGGACGAAACGAACCGGCTGGTCGGTCTCGGCCGCTCGGCGCTCGCGCCAGGCAGAGATGGCTTGGGCCACCGCCAGGCTCGAACCTCGGAGATGTCGCACATCTTTGATTTTGAGCCACGCATCGGCAGGTTCGCGCGAGGGGCGACCCCGAAGACGGAAGTTGTCACACTCCTGATGGGCCCAGTCGAGCCGGCCACGGGACTCAAGGTCAGTGGTGATGAGGTCGTGAACCGTGAGCAGGTCGGCCACATCGGACGCGGCATAGGTGGTTTGTCCGGGAGTAAGCGGACGAGCGAGCCAGTCGGTAAGGCGATCGCCTTTCGGGAGGCGCTTATCGAGAAAACGCTCGTGCAGCGCCGAAAGCGACGGCGAACTCATGCCCAGAAATCCGGCGGCGATCTGCGTATCGAAAAGCGCCGAGGGAATGGTGTTGGTAGCCAGGTCGAGAACCTCAAGGTCCTGTTGTGCCGCATGCATCACGGCAACGCCTGGTCCTTCGAGCACGGCAGCAAGGGGCTGTAGCGATACCGCGAGCGGATCGATCAGGGTGGGTTCGCCCCCGGGCCAAAGCACCTGCACCAAAGCAACCTTTGGGTAGTAGGTGCGTTCGCGGTGAAACTCGGTATCGACGGCATAGCGGTCGTGTTCGAGCAGCCTTGCGACAACGTCGTCGAGATGATCCTCGGTTTCGACGATGGGAATCGATGAGCTATCGACGGCTGAGCTCACTCGGCGGGGCCCGCCGAGAACGGCTTCCCCGACGCAACCCATGCCTTGGTGCCACCGGCCACGTTTATGGTGCTCAGACCCTGTTCGGCAAGAAACTCAGCGGCTTTCATGCTGCGGCCACCGGCAGCACACACCACCCAAAGTTCGCTGGACTCACCCGAGTCAGCAGGATGGGCAGAAATGTGGGCCTTGATGTCGTCGACTCGGGCGGGCACATCACCGAGTGCGATGTGCAGACCACCATCGATCCGCTCGTCGTGCCACTCATCGGCCTCGCGAACGTCGAGTAACGGGGCACCTGCGGCGAGTGCCGCTTCAAGCGCATCGATGCCCTGTTCTGGTACTGAATTCAAGTGTCGTCTCCGAAAGGTACGTTGTCCCGCGAATCGGTCTTCGTGAGTGAGGCTGATGATACCGGAAGATCGCTGGGCTCATCGGCGTCGGCAAACCAATCTGGCTCCTCGACGGGTAGCTCAAGTACGGCAAGTTCGGCGATTCCGTCGTGGATAGAACGACGTCCGCCGGCAAACTGTTCGCCGAGTTGAACAGCCGTGCTGCGGCGAAACGCAGCCTGCACGTATTGCCGACGGTTGTTGACCACTGGCACCACAACATCGAGCGAGGGATTCTCGATGAGCGTGGTTGCCACCAGATCCACCGATGCCGCTGCCGGATGGATGAGGTCGCAAGGCATGAGCACCACCACATCAGTCGAGCTGGTTTCGAGCGCGGTCAGCAGTCCCCCGAGCGGCCCTTCGCCCGGGAAGCGGTCGGGCACCGACACAATCCCGTCCCAGAGCCCTGGTTCGCGACCGACCACTACCGCCACGGTTGCGGCGGATTTGTGAGCCTCGGCCAGCACCCGAGCCACCATCGTCTCACCGTCGATCTCGATAAGCGCCTTGTCGCGGCCCATGCGCCGACTCGACCCTCCGGCAAGTACCGCCACCGAAAAGCCGCCAACGGGTTCAACGTTCATAGCCACCTACCTTCGCCCAGCGGGCTGCCAAAAAGAAATCTTCCCGAAACCCTTATGTCCCGGGCCAAGCGTCCGATGGAGCAGGAGTAGTTGATGAAGAACCATCACCAGAAGAACAAAACCAACGAAGAAAACCCAAAGAACTCCAATTCGCAAGATGACCGAGAACCAAAGGTTGGAAACGTAGGAAGAACTTCCGAAGGTAATGAGACTTCAACAATGAATGCTGATGATCGATCCTTACGGATCGGTCATCACACTTTTTGGGCCAGTGTGGGGGCTCTTCGCCCAGGCGCTCGGCTCTGTACTAGCTGGAAACTATTCGCTCGGAGGCCAGGCCGGGTCGAGTTGTAGAAGAAAGTGCGCGCAACGCTCGTCCTCGTCGGACTCACCGATGGTGGCCGCGAGGCGCTGCAAGCCCGCAAGCGCTCGCAGGAAGCCCCGGTTGGTCTCATGCTGCCATCGCACATAGCCCGAGCCGCGCCAGCCGTTTTGGCGGAGCCGGTCGAGACCACGGTGGTACCCCACTCGGTAGGCGGCGTACGCCTCGGCATCGTCGCTTGCAAGGTCACCCATCGAAGCCCAACCAGCCAAAAAGGTGGGCCATGAGCAAACCACCTTGCCGACCTCGGTACGTCGCTCAGCTTCGGGAGCATTGAGCGCCGCCTCGAGCGCGGCGAGTGCGTCGGCCGGCTCGGGCGGAAGGATGGTCTCCGGTGGCCCGGTGGTGAGATGAACAGGATTGATGTCTGACATGGCCACAAGCCTATTACGCTCGGGGCATGGCCTTCCCCATCGCTCCCGTCGTCGCGGCCCACTCGATGCTTGCCGTTTCGCTGCCGTCGTTTCTCACGCCCGACCGGCTGCGATGGATTATCCCGCTCGTAACCCTGGCGATGCTCTTTGCGGCGTTCTGGGTGGTGCGATTCATCACCAAGCTCGCCATCAAGGCGTCGATCCTTGGCGTGATTGCCCTCTTCCTGTTCACCCTCTGGATTCAGCGCAGCGACCTCGGCGACTGTGCCAAAACGTGCGAGTGCAGCCTGTACGGGATTGAGGTCGATATCACCCAGGACCAGTACGTCGAGTACGGGTGTAACAGGTAAGCCTTAGTCGACCCGTACGAGCCGGAGTACGTTTGCCGACTGGCTCGACGTGCTGGCACCAGCTAGTACGGCCACCAGCTCACCGGTCGTAACATGGCCCAGCGCCTTCGCGGTCTTCACCGCTTCGTAGGCCATTTCTTCGTTGCTCGAAACGTGCCCCGGCAACGCGACCGGAATCGTGCCCCAGCTCAACGAGAGCTGGTTGACGGTGCGAGGGTCCGAGGAGAAGCCAAGAATGTTGGCCTCGGGGCGGAACCGTGCCATTGAGCGAACGGTAAACCCGCTCCCCGATACTGCAACGATGGTCTTCACCCCGAGCTCGTCGGTAGCTCGCCAGGCCGCCATGGTCATGGCGTCGGTTACCGACGAGTTGGCGTCGGCTTCGCTGGTCATCCGAAGCTCGGCGATCCGGCGCGCCCAGCGCTTGTGGTCGAACTCTTCATCGGCTCGTCGAGCGATGCGACCCATGGTGCGAACCACGTTGATGGGGTCAACGCCGACGGCGGTCTCGCCCGACAACATCACGACCGACGACCCGTCCCAGACGGCGTTGGCAACGTCGGATGCTTCGGCGCGGGTTGGCGCCGGCGCATCGATCATCGACTCAAGCATCTGTGTGGCGGTGATGGCCGGCCGACCTAACGCGATGCATTTGGAGATGATTTCTTTCTGGAGAACCGGAAGCTCTTCGAGGGAAAGCTCGTTCCCCAGGTCGCCACGGGCCACCATGATGGCTCCGGATGCTTCGATGATGCCTTCAAGATTGTCGACCGCGGCTCGGGTTTCGATCTTTGCGACGATGAGTGGACCCCGTGGGTGGGGTTCGGTGCCCACTCGGCGCACTTCGTGGGCCGATCGCACAAACGACAACGCCACCATGTCGACGCCAACCTCTACAAAGGCGTCCAAGATCTCAAGATCTTCGGGGGTCGGGGTATTGATGCGGAGTCGATCGGATGGCACATGAATTCCGGGGCGACCTGAGATCTTGCCGCCGTGAGCCACATTGGCCAGCAGTTTGTCGGGTTGCTTCTCGGTGATCTCAAGGATGGCCCGACCGTCGCCCATGTTGAGGCGGTCGCCAACCTGAACGTCTTCGACCAGTCCGTCGTAGGCAACCTCGATGATTTCGGCGTTGGAGGAGTCGTTGCCGACCCGAAGTTCCACCGTGCTGCCGGCCACCAAGCGGACGTACTCGTCGCCGAACGTTGCACACCGAACCTTTGGTCCGGGGAGGTCCACCAGAATTCCGACCCGCTGACCGCATTCTTCGCTGAGCTTACGGATGCGGTGAAACCGCTCAAGCCCCTCTTCGATGGAGCCGTGGGACATGTTGATGCGGGCCACATCCATACCGGCTTCGATCATGCCCTTCAGGACGATCTCGTCGTCGCAGGCCGGACCGATGGTTGCAATTATTTTGGTTCGTCTTTTCACTCAGTCAAGCGTAGTCACTTGAACACGTAGAGCGCGGCGAATTCTGGTTAGGTTTCGGGGCTCTCGCCGGCCGCTTCCAAACGCTCCAGCAAACCGTCGCGAACCGAGGTACCCGGTTCGCGGGCCTTGTCGCCGGCAATCCGCCAGCCCAGACGCGACGAGTAAAGCAGCGGCGGGTGTTTGAGCCGCCCGGGTTCGACATGAACCACCTTTGCAAAAAACAGTTCGTGGTCGAATTTGTGGATCCGGTCGATCACGTCGCATTCGAGCCAGGCAATGCAGTCGATAACCCGCGGGAGGCCGTTGACCTCGTCAAGAAATTCGGGGGCTATGTAGCGAAACTTCCGGCCCGGGTACGAGAAATACTGCGCCGCGGCAACTTGATCGCCCGCCATGATCGACACGGAAAAACGGCCCGACTCGGCGAGCAGCGGGTAGGTATCGTGCTTCGGCGACACCGACGCCATCACGATTGGTTCCTCGAAGGAAACCTGCGAAACCCAGTGCGAGCAATAGGCCCGGGACACACCCTCGTGAGTCGCGCCAACCACCTGGACGCCGTGCATCATCTGCCCAAGGCTTCGTTTGAGTTCACGGTCGATCATGTTCGGTTCTTTCTGTCAGATTTCTCGGAAGGCTGTGTTGTTTCTCAGAAGTTGGTTTCTCAGAAGTTGGCTTCTGCGACGATTGGGTCAGTTCAGCTGCGACCTCAGCCCAACCGCTCGATGTCGACTTTGCGTTGCCACCTGTGGCATTTCGTCCTCGACCGCATCGGCGAAGAGGTCGAACTCATCGGCGGCCATGTCATAGCGGCCGCGCTCGACCAGCAGATCGGTGAGCGCCATCGTCGGCTCGTGGCGCATGCCGGGAATACGGCTCATCAGCCGAAGAACCCAGATCTCGCGTTCGGTTTCGCCGGTACCGTGCGAGATGGCTCGCAGGTTGTTGAGCGTCCGAAACAGCACCGCTCCCTTGCCCACCGGGTTGAGGTAGTCATCGGTCCAGGGGGCTTGCGGGCCGTGCATCGTATGGAAATACCGACGACACTGCGCCGCGCTCAGCACTGCCCCACCGTGGAATGGGTCGACGAACACATCATCGAGCACCCGGTCGCGCACCAGGAAATGCCCAGGCATACCAACGGGCGCCATCGGCACGCCGAGACGCTTACCCACCTCGATCGCTAGGACCGACAGGGTGATGGGAATACCGGTCTTGCGTTCGAGCACCCGGTCGAGCAACGAGTTTTCGACGTCGTAGTAGTCGGCGGCGTTCCCGGTATACCCGTCGAAGCGAAACAGTTGCCGACTCACCCCGTCGAGCGTCGGTTCCGAGCAGCCAGCCGCCAGTTCATCGAGTTTCGACAACCACCGATCGACGTCAAGATTCGGTCGCTCGTGCGCTGCGATCAGCAACATGGCCCGATCGAGCTCGATCGCCGAATCTGGCCCCGAAACCAACGACGCGAACTGCTCGGTCAATCCTTCAGACACGCCCTTAACCTACCGTGCGCGAGACCGCCCCCGATCACCGATTCGTCACTCGCGGCGGTCCACCCAGTAGTTTCTCGACACCGTGTCGAACAACTCGCTGTCTTTTCCCTATCTCGATTTCGATACCACGCTGGCGTTTGCCCATCGCGGCGGAACCAGCAATCACCCCGAGAACACGATGCCGGCGTTCCAACATGCGGTCGACATGGGGTACCGGTACCTCGAAACCGATGTCCACGCCACCGCCGATGGCGTCCTAGTTGCGTTCCATGACAGTTCGCTCGACCGGGTCACCGACAGCAAAGGCGCCATCAACGACCTCCCTTGGGACGAGGTAAGCAAAGCACGGATCGATGGCACCGAACCCATCCCGCTCATGGCCGACCTACTGTCGAGTTTCCCCAACGCTCGCATAAATATCGATATCAAGGCCAAAGAAAGCATCAAGCCGCTCGCCGACCTCATTACCGACACCGGGGCGATCGATCGAGTGTGCATCGGCTCATTCTCCGATGCTCGACTCAACGCCATCCGCGACCTGCTGGGGCCCCGACTCTGCACCTCGATGGGACCGCTCGCAACTCTCGCGCTGCGCATCGGATCCTATGGCGTTCCGATTCCATCGCTCACTGCTGCTGCTGCGCAGGTTCCGGTTTCGCTGCGCGGAATTCCCGTCGCCGACGAGCGATTTATCGCCGCCGCCCACGAGCAAGGCATGCAGGTACATGTGTGGACCATCGATGACCCCGCCGAGATCACCCGGCTACTCGACCTCGGCGTCGACGGCATCATGACCGACGAACCACAAGTACTGAAAGACATTCTCGTAGCACGGAATGATTGGTCCGAATGACCCAGATTTGCTGCCGCTGACCCTTCGTTCCGGCGCGTCGGGGCCGATAGGTATCGGTGCCTCCTGGTCACCATCCCCAGCATTCCCCACCTTCGTTACCGAACTTCGGTCGTTGGCGGTCGCCTGCGCTCGTTGCGCTTGTGCTAGCTCTGCTCATCAACGTCGTTACCTCGGCTGGCCCAGCAACGGCTCAGGAACCGACGGCCGACACCAGCGCCGCCGACGACTCCGGCGAGTCCGATGTGCTCCGCCCCGAGCAACTCACTCTTGAGCAGCTTGAGAATGTCGAGATCGGCGACCTCATTCCCGATCCCGAGCTCAGCCCCGGGGTCGACCGAGTAGCGGCAACAAGCCCCGAATACGACGAAGCCATCAGCACCTACCTCAACCAGCTGCGACTCATCGCCGAGGCCCGCGAATCGCTCGGCACGGCCAAGGAACTGCTTGTGGAGCTACAAGCCACCAAGCAGGAGATCCGTACTCGCCTCTCTGAACGCCGACGCGAACGCCGGGCCTTGGTGTTCGAGCTCGACCGTATCGAGAATCACCTACGGGCTCTTGCGGTAAACGAATATGTCTCGTCGGGAACCACCAACGCCCACACCCAAATCCAAGGCCTCGACCCCACCTCGATCCACGAAGGCGGCCGATCGTTTCAGTTGATCGAAGAGGTTGGAGAAGTTCAGGTCGAGAACCGCGCCGGACTCAAGGCGTCGCTCGAAACGCTCGACGTCGATCAAGCCAGCGACGAAAAGCAACTCGCCCGGGTTGCCCTCACCACCACGTCAACCCAAAACGACGTCGAGGACTGGAGCATTGCGCTCTTCGAGTCGTCGACAAAGATCCCCGAACTCGAGGCTGCCGTTCGCGACCATCGCCGCATGGCCTACATCCCCGAACTCGAATTTGATGTGGTCGTCCTCGACGCCTACAACAGCGCCGCCATCGCCTCCGAGCTCATCCACCCCGGGTGCGGCGTACAGTGGTGGATGCTCGCTGGAATCGGGCGGGTCGAAAGCCGGCACGGAACCTACAACGGCACCCCTGACCCAAGCTCGGTCGACGCCGCAGGATTTGTTTCGCCGCAGATCATCGGCATCCCCCTCAATGGAGATTCCGAGACCGCAGTTATTACCGATACCGACGGCGGTCTACTCGATCGCGACCCGATCTTCGACCGGGCGGTTGGCCCGATGCAGTTCATACCGTCGACCTGGGCTGGCAACGGACTCGACGGCGACGGCGACGGCGAGGCAAACCCCCACAACCTCTACGATGCCGCGCTTTCCGCAGCCCACTACCTTTGCCGTACCGCTGGCGGCGTCACCACCAGCGAGGGATTGCGTCGCGGGTACTTCGCATACAACCACAGCGACAGCTACGTAAATGCCGTCTACGGATTCGCCCTCGGCTATCAGCAATTCGAGCTTTAAGGCTCCCCCGAAAGAATCCACGAGCATCCACCACTTGTGCATGAACTTGTGTATAAGCATCAGATGTCTGGGGATTTCGCGCAACGGTTGTGGAGTTCTCTGGGGAAATCTGGTTTCGCCTTGACGGCGCGTGCCAACTCGGTCCAAGGTCTGGTCGTCGAGAGACGCAAACGGTTCAACCTTCGGAACGATTTTCAGGTCGCAGAAGAGGGCAACGGTTTCGAGCGTCTGCTTGGGGCGAGCTTCGGTTCAATCTGGGCAGGCACGACAAACCAGCGCCATCGGAAACGATCTTGAGAGAGTTCCAGAGCGAGAACCCGATGCCGATCGAGACACTCGGACCAGACAAGCCAAACTCGGCAGAGTGAGGCGACCAACCCTGAGCCGGACGCTTTCTTCGGAGACTGTCCACCAGTTCGGGCGAGATCGTCAAATGACGCAGAGTGCGGTGGGTCTAACAGTTTGCATGTTGGAAACTCCGACGTGATCAGTGAACAGAATCGCCGACGGGTGAGGAAGTTCGGAGATCGACGGAGATTCCAAGTGGAACAGCACAGACGCTTACGGGCGTGCACCAACCGACGGGTCGGTCCACAAACGTTGCGAAAACGCTGGGAAGCTATGCCGATGGGAAACCTAGAATCGTTCCGCCGTCGGGTGGCTCGGGACCGGGATTCTTAGAGGATGGGGTCGCTCATCCACTGGAAGATTCAGATTTACCTCACAGAGTTACGAGGCTGTGAGGATTGACAATCAGGACGAAGTCGCTTGCGACATCGTCTCAGGATTCCGGGTCGTGCCGGATGAATGTATGTCCGGACCATTTTGTGAAACCCCGAGGAGTTGAGCGGCGCAAGCTGCGAGGCTACTCGGGGTTTCCTTCTTTTTGAACGCCGTAGTCAGAGCCCATCGTGCCCCCGGCGCTCCTTCGAACCATCGTGCAACTCTCCTAGGAATCTCCTACGAGAAGGTGCTGTCGAGGCTTGGGTTCTCTCCAGCGGCGATGCTATTTGCTCGCTCGACGATTGCCCGTGCGGTTTGCTCGTGGGTAAGAATCCAGAAGCGGTCGTTATGTACCGCGTCGACCACCGCTTCGGCCACAACATCGGCGTCGATTCCGCCGTCGACAAGCGCTTCGATGATCGATTGCACGCCCTCTTCGGATTCGGAGTTGTCGGGTAGTTGAGCGGCGACATCGTCGGGCATATTGCGGGCACTCTTTGCGATGCCGGTGCTCACGAAGGCCGGGCACAGCACCGAGACGCCAACGTTTGTCTGATCCATCTGCATTTCTCGCGTCAGGGTCTCAGAAAGGGCAACCACGCCGTACTTCGAAACGTTGTAGGCACCCATCATCGGTGGAGCTATGTGGCCAGCCATCGATGCGGTATTGATGACATGGCAAGGCTCGCCGTGTTCGATCATGGCTGGCAGGAAGACTTTGCAACCGTAGATGACGCCCCACAGGTCGATATCGATTGTCCACTTCCAGCTGGCCAGGTTGTCCATGTCGGCAACGGCCCCTCCCCCGCCGACGCCTGCGTTGTTGCACAACACATGGACGTTGCCAAAGTGCTCGCGGGCGGTTGCTTCGAGTCGCTTGAGGTCGTCGATTTCGCGTACGTCGATGACTTCGGCCACAACCTCGTAGCCGGCTTCGTGCAGTTCAGCGGTGGCTTGCTTGAGCGCCGGGGCTTCGACGTCGCCTAGCACGAGGCGCATTCCTTGGGCCCCAAACCGGTGCGCTAGCGCCAAGCCAATACCGCTGGCTCCTCCGGTGATCACCGCGGTGCGGCCCTTGAGGTCGTCCATAGCGGCTAGTCCTTCAGTGCCACGGCGTTGGGAGTGACGTTCATCTTTGGCTCATAGGCCGCTGCTTCCACGTCTCGTGCCTCGCCCACGTAGGCGGCTCGTAGGGCACCAACACAGGCCTCACAGGGCCCATAGAAGACCTCCGAGACCGGCAATCCACATCGAGGACAATCAAAATCGTTCACGGCCAGACCCTACCAACCACCACCACCCAACCCCGCCACCCACCGGGGTCAGACGAGGGGTCAGACCAGGTGCCAGGTTAAAGAACGCCGCGCGTGGGGGTGTGCGCGCGGTGCGTCGAGATTATGGGGTGAAAGTGGCGGCCTCGCCGGTAGCGTTGGTGACGCTGTGGCTACTACAAAGAAGTCCTCATCGAACCGTTCGGGAACCACGGTGCCCCGATCCTCATCGAAGAAGGCCGCGTCATCTCGGTCTCGATCGACAGCCAGTCGATCTTCGACCGCCAAAAAGCGGCCAGCAGCAGCGACGAAGTCGACCACGGTAAAGAAAAAGCCGGCAAGCACCCGCAACACCGCGAACGCCCGAGGAAGAAGCTCCTCGGCAAATCGGGCCTCTCAAGATAGGGCCCGTCAGCGCCGCGACGAACGCACTACCGGCAACGAAGCGGTTTCGGAAGCCTTTGCCGATCACGGAGCCGACCTGTGGGGCCTCATCCTTATCGCCCTCGGCCTGTTCGCCGCGCTCGCCACCTATGCCGAAATGGCTGGACCTTTGGGTCGACTCTACGACGGGTTCTTCGGTTGGCTGCTCGGCTTGGTGCGGGCATGGATCCCTGTAGGCATGATCGGCTTTGGCATCGTTTTGGTGCGCGGCAAGGTCGACGACCCCACCCCTGAAGGCGACCACCAGCTCACCACCCGCTTTTCGGTAGGAGCAGCACTCACCGCCGTCGCGGTCAGTGGGCTTCTCCATGTCTTCCGTGGACGGCCCGGGCTCGACGCAGGCGTCGAAGCACTCAGCGATGCTGGCGGAATCGTCGGTGTTGCAACCGGAGGAACCCTTCTTCGTATCGCCGCGGTATGGGGCGCCGTGCTGGTTCTTGGCACGATCTCGATCGTTGCGTTTCTGGTGATGAGCGGAATCACCGTTCGTTCCATCGCCGACGCCACCGCCGATGGTTTGGCCGGCGGCGTTGACGGCCGGCGCTCGATTGGTGAACGCCTTCGCTGGTTGCTCGAATCACCGAGCGATCGCCAGATCTTCGATGATCTTGACCTCACCGACGACTCGGTTGGCGACATCGCGGATGACTACTACGACGATGGATATCCCGAAAACCACCTGAGCGGCGCCAACTATGACCCAGCCGACGACGACTATGACGACTCCAACGCTGTACATAGCGATGACTCCGATGAACGACGCATCGATGTAGATACGTCAAGTGACGAAAAGCCGGCTCCGGTGCAGGCGAAGACCGAAACGCCCAAGGTCGAAGTGCCGACTCGACCAAAGCCGCAGTCGGCCAAGAAGCGGGCGGTGGCCAAGAAGCGAGGCGACTGGGTGCTTCCGCCCCTCGGCTTGCTCGACGTGTCCGACGCCCAGTCCATCGACAAGCGCGCGGTCGAAGAGCGTGGCCGAGTGCTCGAAAACGCGCTGGCCGAACACAACGTCGAGACTCGCCTGGTCGGAATGGTCGTCGGCCCAACCGTCACCCGTTACGAGCTCGAACTCGGCCCCGGCGTCAAGGTTGCTCGGGTCACCGCTCTCAACAAAGACATCGCATACGCAATGGCATCGCCCGACGTACGAATCCTGGCCCCCATCCCGGGCCGTCAGGCCATTGGTGTTGAGGTTCCCAACGCCAACCGCGAGATCGTTGCCCTGGGCGACATCCTTGGCTCCCAGGAAGCGCGCGACGCCGACCACCCGATGGAAGCTGCGTTGGGTCGTGACATCAACGGTCGGTCGATGCTGGCCAACCTTGCCGCGATGCCTCATATTCTCATCGCTGGCGCCACCGGTGCCGGGAAGTCGTCGTGTATCAACAGCCTCATCACGTCGATTCTCATGCGGGCCACACCCGATCAGGTTCGCATGATTCTGGTCGACCCGAAGATGGTCGAAATGGGTCAGTACGAGCGGGTGCCGCATCTGCTCACCCAGCCCATCACCGACGCGAAGAAGGCCGCCAATGCGCTGGCGTGGGCGGTTCGGGAAATGGAACGTCGCTACGAACTCCTCAGCGCCTGCAGCTTCCGCGATATCGGCGGTTACAACGCCGCGATCGCTAAAGGCACCGTGAAGGCCAAGCTTGGCGAGGTTGACGCCGAGGGCAACCCCAAGGTGTACGAGCATATGCCCTACATCGTTGTGGTGGTCGACGAGCTCGCCGACCTCATGATGGTCGCCGCCCGCGACGTCGAAGAGTCGATCTGTCGTATTGCTCAAAAGGCTCGTGCGGTTGGTATCCACTTGGTTATCGCCACACAGCGCCCGTCGGTCAACGTCATCACCGGTGTCATCAAGGCCAACGTTCCCGCCCGCTTGGCATTCGCCGTATCGAGCTTGCAGGACAGTCGAGTCATCCTCGACCAGCCTGGCGCCGAACGCTTGGTTGGCAAGGGCGACATGCTGCTGATGGGGCCCGCATCGAGCACGCCGCATCGTGTGCAGGGCTGCTGGGTCACCGAAGAAGAAGTACGCAATGTTGTCGAGTTCTGGCGAGAACAGCAGCCCGAGCTCGAAGAAGGCGAACCGGAAGCCCCCGACGAAGTCAACCAGGTCGCGCCGACTGCCCCTGGTGGCGTTGCCGAACCTGGTAACCATCAAATGCCATCGACGACCGCCGATCCGAGTGCAAGCACCGCAAAGCCGCTGGCTATCGCCAACGTCCAGTTTCCCCAGACCCCAACTGCGCCGTCTGTGGGAGCCTCGGCAGGTTCGTTCGACGATGATGATCTCACCTCTGCCGCACCCCCGGGAACCTTTGGGGCTTCGGGCGGAAGCGACGACGACGAACTCCTTGCCCAGGCTATCGAGCTGGTGGTGCAGAGCCAGCTGGGCTCCACCTCGATGCTGCAGCGAAAGCTCCGCGTTGGCTTTGCCCGGGCTGGCCGGATTATGGACCTCATGGAAGAGCGTGGCGTGGTTGGCCCAAGCGAAGGGTCGAAAGCGCGGGAGGTTCTCCTCACCCCCGAAGAGCTCGCCGCAGCACAACAGGGGTAACCGGGTCCGTGCTAAACGGGCCTGTGCTCGGCTAGGTTCGGACGCCTGTGATATTTGCGATTCTTGCGGTGGTTGCCGGCCTGGTGCTGTTGACCTTTGCCGCCGATCAATTTGTTCTTGGCGGCGCACGTTTGGCCGCCAGCCTCAAAATGTCGCCCATCGTCATCGGTGCTGTCGTCCTGGGGTTCGGCACCAGCGCACCCGAGCTCTTGGTATCGGGAATCGCCGCATCACAGGGCGAGCTTGCGCTCGGCGTCGGCAACATCGTCGGGTCCAACGCAGCCAACCTGAGCTTGGTGTTGGGCTTTGCCGCCATCATTTCCCCATTGCCGCTGCCGGCGAAAGCGATTGGCCGAGAAGCGCCGCTAGCGTTTGCATCGGCGGCCCTTTTCGCCGTGTTTGTTCAGGGCGGGTTAAGCCGACTCGAGGGCATCATCATGCTCCTCGCATTGGTGTCGGCGATCGGCTGGCTGCTGATGTCTGGCGAGAGCGATGTGGAAATCGACGAGGAGTTCCTCGAGCAGGAGACCTCGACGTCCTATGAGCTCGGCCGCACCCTGGTCGGGTTGGTCGGTACCGTTGCCGGCGCACAGCTTCTGGTGGAAGGCGCAACCTGGATCGCCGACGATCTGGGCTTGAGCGGTGGTTTCGTGGGCCTCACGATGGTGGCCATTGGTACCTCACTGCCCGAATTGGTCACCGCAGTCGCTGCGGCCCGACGCAACGAGACCGAACTCATCGTCGGAAACCTCCTCGGTTCTAACCTGTTCAACAGCCTGGCCGTTGGTGGCGCAATCTCGGTGATCGGCCCCGGCTTGGTCAACGACGACAGCGTGGCAGTAAACGGCATCATCCTCATGATGATCATTTCGACCGTCGCCATCGTCTTCATGTTCACCAAGCGACTAGTTGTTCGGTGGGAAGCAGCGATCCTTCTGGCCCTCTATGTGCTCACCGTGGTGCTCGTGGGCACTGGTTCATAGAACCGGGTCCGGTATCCTCAACCCCGTGTACGAAGACCGGGGAATCGACTCCACCGCCGACATCCGCATTCTCACCAGATTGCTGTTTGCAGGATTGGTGGCATTGGTGATCACGGCCTTCGTGCTGTTCCTCATCACCCGCAACTGGATCTACGTGGTTTTGCTCATCGTCCCGTATGCCATCGTGTCGGCCACCCAGTGGTATGCCGCCCACCGTCGAGCCGAAGAAAACGGCGCGGCGGGGGAGTTCTAGTGGCCCAACGCTTCTTTATCGAGACGCTGGGTTGCCCGAAGAACCAAGTCGACTCCGACAAGCTCGCCGGCAAGATGCTGGCCGACGGAATGCAAGCCGCCGACGACATGGGCCAGGCCGACGTGGTGGTGGTCAACACCTGCGCCTTCATCGAAGAGGCTCGGCAGGAGTCCATCGACACCGTGCTGGCGATCTCCGACGAGAACCCCAACGCCGAGCTGGTGGTTACCGGTTGTATGGCCGAGCGATACGGAACCGAGCTTGCCGAGGCGCTGCCTGAAGCCGACCAGGTCGCCGGATTCGGCGTGCCGGTGAGCATCGGCATCAAGCCTGGCGCTCCGGCGCTGCCTACCTTTGATCTGCTCAATCTTCCGCGGCCCGCATCGGACCGGCCATGGGCGTATGTGAAGATCGCCGAGGGTTGCGACCGGGCCTGTGGATTCTGCGCCATTCCGACCTTCCGAGGGCCGCAGCGTTCGCGCAGCATCGAGTCGATTCTCACCGAGGTCGACGAGCTGCAAGCCAAAGAGATCGTGCTGGTCGCCCAAGACCTTGCGAGCTACGGACGCGACCAGGGGCAAGGCACCAAAGACCTGGTGAAACTGGTCGAGCAGGTCGCTGAGCGCACCGACTGGATTCGCCTGCTCTACCTGTACCCATCCGAGCTCAACGATGCCCTCATCGACGCTATCTGTGCCACGCAGGTGCCGTACTTCGACCTGTCGCTCCAGCACGTTTCGCCACCACTGATGCGACGTATGCGACGGTGGGGCGACGGCCAACGCTTCCTCGAACGGATTGCAGCGATCCGAACCCGCGAGCCATCGGCGGCGTTCCGGTCCAACTTCATCGTTGGTTACCCAGGCGAGACCGAAGAAGACCACGACCAACTCATCGACTTCGTACAGCAGGCCGAACTCGATTGGTGCGGGTTCTTCTCGTACAGCTCCGAGGAAGGCACCTACGCCGTCGATCTTGATGGCGAAGTCGATTCGCACCTGATGCACGAACGTCTGGCCGAGCTACGCGAGATCCAAGATGGCATCACCGCAAACAAACGTGACGAAATGATCGGCCAAACGGTCAAGGTACTCGTGGATGAACCCGGAATCGCCCGCAGCACACGCGAGGCTCCCGAAATCGATGGCATCGTGGCCGTTCCAATCGATCTTCCGGCCGGTGAGTTCACCACGGTCACCATCGCTGGGGCGCTAGGCCCTGACCTGATGGCCGAGGGCGTTGAAGGAACCGAAGTGTTCGAAGGCGAGCCATCGTCGTGATCGCCGAGGTCATTCATCATGGCGGTGCGTTCATCACGAACGCCGCCAATATGGTGACCCTTGGCCGCATTTTGGCTTCGCCGGTGATCTTCTGGATGATCCTGGCCAACGAAGAATCACTCGGAACTTCATGGGGCGCCGTGATTCTTGGCATCGTACTGGCGGTGTCGGACCTTATCGATGGGCGGCTGGCCCGAAGCCACGGCGTCACCAAAGCCGGGTCTTTTCTCGATCCGCTCGCCGACAAAATCGTCGTTATCGGTGCCGGTTTTGCACTCTGGAAGGTTGGCGCCTATTGGCTGGTTCCGGTGGTGCTCATCACCATTCGAGAGCTCGGCATCAGCGCATGGCGGAGCTGGCTTGCCGCCAAGTCGGTGGTGGTCCCGGCTCGTCAGGCCGCAAAGTGGAAATCCACCATTCAAGGTGTTGCGTTGCTGGTGGCCGTTGCGCCGCCCTTTGAAGACACCCGGTGGGTCGTGAATGCATGGCTGTGGATCGCCGTTGGTCTGACGCTCTATACCGGCTACATGTATCTGCGCGACGGCAGTCGATCGTACGCCCAGCACGGTTAACCTCGGCGCTATGAACGTCGAGGTTGTTGCAGTCGGAACCGAATTGTTGTTGGGTCAGATTGTCGACACGAATTCATCGTGGATAGGCGAGCAGCTTGCGCTGGCGGGCATCAACTCGCACTTTCAGACCAAGGTGGGCGATAACCCCGGCCGTATGCGAACCGTTATCGGGCAGGCGATCGAGCGGTCCGATGCCGTCATCATCACCGGCGGGCTGGGTCCGACCCATGACGACATCACCCGCGACATCATCGCCGAACTCACCGGACGGCCGCTGGTGCGAAACGAAGAGTTGGTGAGCAAGATCCGCCAAATGTATGCCTCCCGCGGTCGGGAGATGCCCGACAGCAACCTGCCCCAGGCCGACATCCCCGAAGGTGGCTGGGCTATGGCAGAACAGCCTGGCACGGCCGCTGGCCTGGTGGTCCCCGTGGGTTCCGGTGATTCTGGCGATCCTGAACGCTGCGTGATCTACGCAATGCCGGGCGTGCCCTATGAGATGCACGAGATGATGCTCGGAACCGTGGTGCCCGATCTCATCCGGCGGTCGGGCGAAACCGCAACGATTTCGTCTCGCACCCTGCGTACCTGGGGCGTCGGCGAGTCGAATCTGGGCGAAATCCTTGCCGACGAGATCGCCCGGCTCGATGATCCTGCGCTTGGTGTCACCCTGGCCTTCAACGCCAGCGGGGTCGAGGGGCTGAAGATCCGCCTTACCGCCAAGGGAGCCGACGCAGCCGCTGTGGCCGCAATGCTCGATGAGGAAGAGGCCCGGGTGCGCGACATCGTTGGGCCCATCGTGTTCGGCGTCGATGACGAGCAAACCCGCGTCACTGTGCCGCAGAACATGGAGGCAGTGGTCTTGGCAACGCTGCGGTCGATGGGGCTCACCCTGGGTGTGGCCGAGATGGCCACGGGCGGCATGATCGCGTCGCGTCTGCTCGATACGCCGGGCGCTGCCGACGTGATGCTTGGTGGAGTTGTCGCCCAGAACGCCGATATCGCCGCTGTGCTTGCCGGAACGAGCGGAAGTGTTGAAGGCCAGGCCGGGGTTGAGGCGTTGGCCTTGGCGGCAGCCGACCGTCTGGGCACTGACACCATTATCGCCAGCGGGCCCGCCACACCAGGCGATGACAACCTCAGCACGCTCTGGCTGGCAACGATGGTCGACGGCACCGTCGAAAGCCTCGAAGCGACCTTCCCATCCGACCGCAACCGCCTCCGCCAATACGCAACCATCACCGTCCTCAACGCCCTTCGCATCCGGGCGCAAACCCCCAAGTAACCCAAACACGAAACCGGGCGGGAAACCGTCTTAAGAAACGGGGTCGTTTTGGTCGATACCTTGGTATGACTTTGACCGACGAGCGGGGCTCGACTCCTTCCACCGCGCCAGCGCCACGGGCGTTGGTCGATGCGGTCGAAACGGTGCTGTTAGGGAAACGTCGCCAGGTGGAGCTTGCTGTGGCGGCACTGCTTTCGGGCTCGCACCTCATGCTCGAGGACGAACCTGGCGTCGGCAAGACCGTGCTGGCAACGGCATTGAGCAGGTTGATGAGCGGACGCTTCACCCGACTGCAGGGATCACCCGACCTGCTGCCGTCAGACATCGTCGGCGTCAACACCTTCAACACCGAGAAAGGCACGTGGGAGTTTCACCACGGGCCCATCTTCACCAACGTCCTGCTATTCGACGAACTCAACCGGTCGACGCCCCGCGCCCAATCGGCGCTGCTCGAGGGCATGGCCGAGCGTCAGACAAGTGTCGACGGACGAACCTACCGACTACCCGAGCCGTTCTTTGTCGTGGCCACCCAGAACCCGATGGATCACGCCGGCACGTTCCCGCTTGTCGAAGGCCAGCGAGATCGCTTTGATGTGGCTGTATCCCTCGGATTGCCGAGCCGAGATGTCGAACGAAGCCTGCTGCAGGGGACCGGTGGCCGGAACGCCGCCGACCACCTGCAACCGCTGCTCGACGCCGACAACTTCGCAGCTCTGCGCGCCTCGATCGGCTCGTTTCACGTGGCTGAACCGGTGCTCGAGTACGTGCTCGATGTGATCGGCGCGGTTCGGGGCACCGGGCAGGGCAATCAAGTGCTCAGCACTCGGGCAACCCAGTCGCTGCTGGCTGTGGCGCGTTCGATGGCGGCGCTCCGTGAACGGACCTATGTGGTTCCCGAAGACATCGCCGATGTCGCTCCGTTTGTGCTTGCCCATCGGGCCCGACCACACGAGGCACTCCCGGTAGCTGCGGCATGGGTTCGCGAGATCGTCGGCTCGGTTGCCGCCCCGGCACCCGGCAACTGAGCGAATTTCGCAGTGCCCGCTGAACAGGCCCGGTCCTCCACCGTTTGGAGTGGGCGACTCCTCATGCCAGCGTCGAGTCTCGTCACCTCGCTCGCAATTCTCACACTGCCGCTCTACCGGCTCTGGAACACCACCGGCTTCGTGATGTTGCTCGGCATCATTGTCGCGGGCTGGCTGGCAGCCGTTCTGGACGCAACGGTTGCGTACCTGAGCTTACGAAACCCCCAGCTTCGGGTTAGTGCTCCGCACGTCTCTGTCGTGGACGAGCCGTGTCGGATCGAGATCACCGACGCGTCGCCCGTGGGAGCGGTGGTGAAGCTAAATTCTGCGGTTTCGGGCACGTCGGACAACTCGGCACGAGTCGGCCAAAGAACATCGCTCATCGTGTACTTCGATCGTCGCTCAACCCACCTCGTTTTGCCAGGCGAGATGGTAGTGGTCGGCCCGCTCGGCATCGTGTCGTGTCGTCGTCGATTCCACGTAGTGCCGTTAGGGGGTGTGGCGGTGGGGCCGTTGCCATCGTCGGTCGCCGCACTGCCAGAGCTGCCGTCGGACGAGGAGGCTACCGAATGCCACGTGGTGAGCCGGGGCTCCGATCTAACCCGTTCGGTTCGCCCGTACCGTCGCGGTGATGCCCAGTCGCTGGTTGCGTGGAAGGCATCGGCCCGGTCGGGCGAGCTGATGGTCCGCGAACTCGAAGGCACCGTCGACCAGGAAGTCGTGTTGGCCGTGCAGGTAGCCAAGACACCCTCCGCATCGGCACGCACCCGTAAACGGCTGGTGAACGAGCCTGACGCGCTGAGCGAGCAAGCCATCGGCCGCGCCGCAGGCTACGCCATCGACGCTCTTCGGCAGGGGCGGACCGTGCGGCTCATCACCAACGAACAGCAAGCCGCCCCGAGCGGAGCCAGTTCGCCCCCGCGATTCGGGGCGAACAAGCCGGTCCCGCCAAGTGGTCCTGTCGTGGTCCGCGACGCTCCGGTGCGTAACGAGACCGAGGTAATCGCCCGACTCGCAGCCGTCCGAGCGGGCGAAGACCTGCGCCGCCGCCCTGAACTCCTCGAACGATCGGGACCAGCCGTGTTTTTCGTGGGCCCCGGCGGGGATCATGTGGTCGGGGGAGACGTTTCGACATGACCCGTAAGCGTCGCGCATGGCGAGCTGAGGAACTCAAGATCGCCCTGCTTCCGAAACTCTTCATCGGTGGCACCTTTCTATGGGCGGCCCAGTTCCTTCCGTCACCGATCCCGCTGCTGCTGGTGGTGTCGGCGATTGTTGTAGTGCTCAGCGCTGGCCTTCATTCCGTGTTCTCCTCGGCGAGCGGTATCGGGCTACCGGGTTGGATCTTCGCCATCATTCTTTCGCCCGTGCGAGGCGAGGCCGGAATTCCGCTGAAGCCCGGCATCGTTTTGTTCGTGCTGGCGCTCCTTGCGATTCGGCACACCCATATCGTGCTGTCGACCCATCGAACGTCGGCCTCGAGCGTTGCTCCGCCAGCAAAATTGGTCGGTCGGGATCTGCTGCAAGCCGGTGCGATGGTGGCCCTTATCGCCGTCGTTCTTGCGCCGACGATGGCGTTCTTTGGCACCCCGTCGGCCCAGTCGGGTTCTCTCTTTGGTGGGCAAGGCGATGGTGCCCAGCCGTACTGGGGTTTCACTGATCAAATGGACACCGCGGCCCGAGGTGACCTTGGTGACGAGGTGGTGATGCGGGTGCAGGCCGACGCACCGTCGTTCTGGCGTGGTCAGTCGTTCGACACATGGGACGGTCGAGTATGGCGTCGTTCGGAACGTTCTAGCGTCGTTGCCCGCTCGCTTTCTGCCAGCGCGGATGGCATCACGTCGGTTGGTGCCCGAGGCGGCGTGGTGGGCGAGGTCATCACCCAGACATTCACCCTTGAACAAGACGGATCCGACGTGGTGTTTGGTGCGCCCGACATCGTGTCGATCGATCATCCCGTCGACCGTTTCGTGCAGTTCGGTGACGACTCGATTCGAGCGCCGATCGACCTTGCTGGCGGATCTCAATACACCGTCGTCAGCGAGCGGCCGTTTGTCACCCCCGAGTTGCTGCGAGACGCCGATCCGCTTACCCGGACGCTTCCGGATGCAATCATCGACCAATATCTTCCTGGACAGGATGGGGCCGAGAACGCGTCGGTTGAGGCCACGCCAAAGGTGCGCGACCTCGCGTTACGGATTACCGCTGGCGCCCCGACCGCGTACGACAAGATCCGGGCGCTCGAGGAGTGGATGGGTCGCAACATCGTCTACGACACCAACATCCCAACGCTGCCGCCCGGGGCCGACGCGGTCGAACATCTCCTCTTTGTCGACAAGGTCGGATTCTGCGAACAGATCGGCAGCGCACTGGCCGTGATGGCCCGGTCGCTCGGAATTCCCGCTCGCTTGGCGGTGGGCTATGTGCCGAATGAGTTTGATCGGTTTCGGGGCACGTGGACGGTGCGGGGCCGAGACGCTCACTCGTGGACCGAAATCTACTTTCCGGGAGTTGGATGGCAAGGGTTCGATCCGACCGCAGAGGTGCCGCTTTCGGGGCCGCGACCCGATCCGGTTGTCGACGAACAACCCATCGTCTCGTTGGTGAGCGTGGTCGCTTCGTTGGTGTTTGCCGGTGTATTGGTGGCAGTCGGCGCGATGGGGCTTCAGATCATTCGCCACCGGTCAAAGAGCTGGGAGCAGCGGGCCAGTGAACGTCTGGATCGACTCGGAGCCGACGCGGGTCGGCCGCGACGGCCGGGCGAAGGCGTGGGACGCTACGCCGAAATTCTCGGGACGAGAAGTGGGCGCGCTGAGTTGTTGGAACTTGGTGACATCATGAACCGAGTGCAGTTCTCGCCCGAAGGCGAGACCGACGACGACCGGCTCCGTTGTGAGGCGCTGCTTTCGGCGTTGGAAGGCCGAAGCTAGCTCTCGTCAGCTCGGTCGAGTCGAAGTGACGCCGAGTTCATGCAGAAACGCTCGCCGCTGGGCTCGGGGCCATCAGGAAACACGTGACCGAGGTGGGCGCCACACGAGCCACATACGGCCTCGGTGCGGACCATGCCGTGGCTTTTGTCGACTATTCGATCGACGTTGGCGCCGTCCATTGCCTTGTAGAAGCTCGGCCAACCCGATCCCGACTCGTACTTGGTGTCGCTGGCAAACAACGCCGCGTCGCACACGATGCAATGATACGTGCCGTCGTCTTTGCAATCCCAGTATTCGCCGGTGAAGGCCCGTTCGGTGCCGGCCTGCTGGGTTACCTGATACTGGGCTGCCGTGAGGCGCTCGCGCAGCTCCTCATCGGTGAAAGTCTTCTCGGCCATCGCAGATACTCCTTGATCTCAAGTGCTTGTCCTTCAACGGTATCGCCGATCGCAAGGCTACGGGGGTGCGTAACGAGACGGCGACTTCCTGGCGTGGCCTCGTCTACTCCCAGTATGGATCGCGCAGCAGTCGCTTTTTGAGTTTGCCGTGCGCCTCGCGGGGTAGCTCGTCGACCACATCGAATGACTTGGGCATCTTGAACGACGCCAGCTGTGCCGAAGCGAATTCACGGAGTGCATCGACATCGAGCTCATCACCCTCATCACGCGTGTCGACCTCGATAACGGCCTTGATCTGTTGGCCGAATTCGGGGTCGGGAATACCGAAGACGGCAACGTCAAGCACACTCGGAAACTGGCTCAGCACGGCCTCGATTTCGGCCGGGTATACGTTGGACCCGCCGGTGATGATGAGGTCGACTCGGCGATCGGCCAGGTACAGGAATCCGTCGTCGTCGAGCCAGCCGAGGTCGCCTACCGTGAACCGGCCATCGGGGAGTTGGATCGAGGCAGTCTTCTCCGGGTCACCAAAGTATTCGGGCGCACCCTGGGCCCGCTTGCAGTAGATGGTGCCGACTTCGCCATTGGGAAGATCGTTTCCGTCGTCGTCGACGATGGTGTAGGTGGTCACACCAACCGAGCGGCCCACGGTTCCCGGGTGCGTCAACCATTCTTCGCTCGTGCAAATGGCCGGACCGGTGCCTTCCGACGAGCCATACAGTTCGACGATGACCGGGCCGAACCACTCGATCATTGCCCGTTTGGCCCAGGCCGGGCACGGCGCCGCCGTGTGCAACACCCACTGCAGTGACGACAGGTCGTAGCGCTCCTTGGTGTGGTCGTCGAGTTTCAGCAGCCGGATGAACTGCGTGGGCACCATCGGGGCCGCGGTGATGCGATGGCGTTCGATGAGTTCCAGAACTTCCTCGGGAACGAACTTGGTCATGACCACAACGGGAACGTGGCGCGACATCGATGCCACCAAGCCGGCCATGCCAAGGGCGTGGTAGAGCGGCGTCGAGGCAAGGGTTGCACCCTCGTGCGGGAACGAAACCGCATTGGCCCACGGCGACCAGATCTTGGCCCAGTCGCTCGCGTTTCCCTTGTGGTCCGACCGAGTGACGCCCTTCGATCGGCCAGTGGTGCCACCGGTGAACAGCAGCGGTGCTCCAGCCTGACGTTCCGACGGGGGAGTGGCGGGGGCGTCGGCAAGCCATCCCTCGTACTCGGGTCCAAGTTCGACGGTAGAAACATCGCCAGCCAAGGAGATCGCATCGTCGGCGAGTTGGCGGAGCCCGGGGTCGACCACCAGCACCTTTGCGCCCGAGTCGATGATGAGCTCGGACAGTTCCCGGGCCGTGAGATGCCAGTTCAGAAAAACGATGCGGGTACCGGCGCGGCTGTTGCCCATGGAGAACTCGGCCCACTCGGCGCGGTTGTGCGCCAACACGCCCCAGGCTTCACCGGCCTTCACGCCACTCGATTCGAGCGCGTTGGCGAGCTGTATCGACCGAACCTCGAGCTGTTCCCACGTAAGAGTTCGCTCGGGCGAGATGATGGCCGGTTCGTGGGGGTTGGCGACGTCGAGCAGACGCTCGACCTGGAGCTGGTCGGTCATGGTGTGTTTGTCGTTTCTGGAATTCGGACCGGGACCTGGCGTGGACCGCGTATACCGCCGCCCGACCAGGTCACCTCGGCATCGGGGAGTAGTTCGAAATCAGGGATCAGCTCGAGCCAGGTTTCGATGGCCACGTTGAGTTCAAGCCGGGCCAGGTTGGAGCCCAGGCATCGATGAATACCGGCACCGAACGCCACGTGGCGGTTCTTCTGTCGTTCGATGTCGACCTCGTTGGGGTTTTCGAACATCTCAGGATCGCGACATGCCGCAGGAAACGCCATCATCACGGTGTCGCCGGGCGACATCTCCACCCCGCCGATGGTCGCCGGTGCGGTCACGCTCCGGTACAGGCTCACGGCGGCGTAGGCCCGCAGGAACTCCTCGACCGCGTTGGGGATGAGCGGTGTCGTGGGCGATCGCGGTGATGTCGTCGAAACGGGTGGGAAGCCAGACACCTTCGTTGTATCGCTCGGTGTGGGCCACCGGGCACGTTTGTCGAAGTTCATCCCAGATGGGAAACGGGTTGTTTCGCCACGCCGGATCATGGGAATCCCAATCGGTGGACCAATCGATCACCGGCGTCAGTTCGACATCATTTTCCGTTTCGTAAGACACGAGCTACTCCTGTTGTCGTTCGGGCGAGAACCCTGAGCCCATCGGCACGAGTTCTGCGGTACGGGCAAACCATGCTTCGGCGTCGTCGAGTCCAGCCATGGCAAAGGCGGCCGCCTTGAGCGTGCGGCTGATCTCGGGCGGGTTCTGCGCCAACTGGCTCGCAAACTCCATGGCTCGGGCACCCACGGCATCGTCGGCTACCACCTCGTGGGCGATGGTGAGTCGGTGGAGTTCTTCGGCGCCGATACGGTCGCCCGCCAACACCACTCGCGTTACCGTCGACGGGGCAAAGCGCGCCGTGAGCCACGCGACGTTCATCGGTGCTGGAAGGCCCTGCCTCACTTCGCCGACCTGAAGCCAAGCGCTGTCGCCGGCGATGAGAAAATCGCCAGCCAACGCAAAGGCTGCACCGCCGTTGATTGCGTATCGCTCAAGCGCGACCACGATGGGCAGCTTGCAGTTTGCCAACGCCACATGCGCCCGCCGAAGAGATGTCGATGCCGTGGGGATCCAGTGGGGCGGTGGGTCGGCAGTGTAGGCATCGAGGTCGAGGCCCGAACAGAACGCGCCTCCGGCACCACGCAACAGCACCGCGCCAATCGCGGCATCGTCTGCCACGGCGTCGAGGTGATCGGCAAGCTGGTCGAACATCGGTGCAATCAAGGCGTTACGTCGCTCGGGCCGATTGAACTCGAGCACCGCCACACCATCGATCGATTCGTAGTTCACGACATTCTTTGTAGCGGGACTGTCTTTGGGGGCACTGCTATCCATAGCGGTTCCTGTCAGTTTCTTGGTAGCTCGTTGAATGGAGTGCGCCGGTCGATACCCGGGCCTCGAGGAAGTCCGAGCACACGTTCGCCCAGCGTGTTCTTCTGCACCTCGTCGGTGCCGCCGCCCAACGACATGCCTCGACAGTTGAGCACGTGATAGGCCCAGTAGTCGGCCTCGACATCGTCGTGCTCCCACGCGACTGCCTCGGGCCCGCCCAGCACATGGGCAAGCTGAGCCGCCCGACGTCCCTGAATGGTGCGCCAGAGTTTGCCGATCGACGGGTGAAGCTGACGCTCGGCGTTCCAGAGAATTAGCCGCTCGCCGGTATGGACGGCCGCAAGCTCTTGGCGAATCGTGAGGTCGTCGATGGCCCCGGCGTCACGGGCACGAGTAACCAACCCGTCGTACTGCAGCGGGGCTCGGCCAGCTTTTGACTTCGCTTCATCCGAGGTCGTGACGCCTCGCCCCAGGGTCTTGCGCTCATGGGCAAGCAATGCCACGGCCAACGACCAGCCCTGATTGATGTCGCCCAGAACCCACGAGGCCGGAACCCGAGCTTCGGTGAGAAACACCTCGTTGAACTCCTGGGCGCCTGTCATCTGCACAAGCGGCCGAACCTCGACGCCGGGCTGATGCATGGGCAACACAAACATGGTGATGCCAGCATGTTTTGCGGCCGTTTGATCGGTGCGGGCCAGAAGAATCGCAAGGTCGCTATCTTGCGCGCCCGAGGTCCATACTTTCTGACCGGTAATGACCCACTCGTCACCGTCGCGGACTGCCTGGGTCGTGAGACCGGCCAGGTCCGATCCGGCACCTGGTTCGGAATACAGCTGGCACCAGATCTCTTCGCCCGCGAGGCCCGGAGGGATGAAACGTCGCTTCTGTTCGTCGGACCCATTGCCCAGAATGGTTGGGAGCGCCATGCCAAGCCCGATGCCGAACACCGACTCCTCCGGCGGGAGGAGTTCGATCGACGCTCGGTCATACGCAGCCTGATGCTCAGCCGACAGGCCCTGCCCGCCGAACTCGACCGGATACGAGACCCCGGCCAGTCCCTCGGCCACTAACAAGGACCGGTAGTGCTTGCCGCGGGCAACGTCGCCGTCGACCCCATCGAGCGCCGCAGGAAGCTTCTCGAAGAATTGTCGAACGGTGGCCTCGAAGTCTTCGAGTTCCGTGCCGCGCCCACTCACTCGAATGTGACCACCGATCGGGCTTCGGTGCCCTCGCGCATCCGTTGGTAGCCGTCGTTCACATCAGCCAGTCCAATGCGGCCGGCGATAAGCTCATCAAGCTTCAACCGACCCTGCAGATACAGGTTGGCCAGCATCGGAATATCTTCCTTGAACCGGTTCGATCCCATGAACAGCCCTTGCAGACCACGCGCCTGCATCAGCATCTGCGTGCCGGGCAGTTCGATGGTGGCGCCCGCTGCAGGCAGCCCAACAAGATACGCAGTGCGGCCCGGTCGAATCATCTGAAACGCCTGCCCTGCCGTTTGTGGTAGGCCGATGGCCTCAAAGGAGTAGTCGACCCCGCCGCTGGTGAGCTCGATGACCGCTTCGACCGGGTCGACATCGGAGGCGTTGATGACGTCGGTGGCCCCAAAGGTGGTGGCCAGCTCCAGTTTCTCGGCATGAAGATCGACCGCGATGACTCGTTCGGCGCCAGCCAAAACCGCTCCCTGCACGATGTTGAGGCCGATACCGCCCGTACCGATGACAGCGACGGTCGAACCGGGCGCAACCTTGGCACCGTTGAACACCGAGCCGATGCCCGTGACGACCGCACAACCCAAGAGCGCGCCGCGATCGAGAGGAAGCTCGTCGGGAACCTTCACCACCGAGTTGCGGTGCACCAGCAGCTCTTCAGCGAACCCTCCGAGACCAGCCAGCTGATTGAGGCCGACGCCATCGCGCGACAGGCGGCTCGCCTCGTCCGGTCCGCGGTTCAATCCATGACGGACTTCGCAGAGCCAGGTGCGACCGGCGGTGCACTCGCGGCAGGCGCCACAAAAGGCCGACAGACACGCGACCACACGGTCGCCCGAAGCCAGCTCGGTCACGTCGGCACCCACGGCTTGCACGATGCCTGCCGCCTCATGGCCGAGCACGGCCGGAACCGGGATGGGAAGGTGGCCATCGATGGCGTGGAGGTCACTGTGGCAGAGTCCACACGCAGCGGTCTGCAGGACGACCTCGTCGGGGCCGGGTTTGTCGATAGAGATATCGGCGACCACCAGGTCGCCGGGTTGGGATTCGAGTACCGCAGCCTTCATTGGTTGGACCTCTTTGTGGGTAGTTGGCGTATGTCGTTGATTTCGGACGGTTGGCTCGCCAGCGCATGGAGACGGCGGCGGTGCGACGGGCGTGCGGTTGCAGCCAGCGTGAGCGCCGCGGTGAGCTGCGATGTTTGGATAAGTTCATCATCGTTGAGTTGGCCAAACGACCAGCTCATCAAGGCACCACGGAAACCAAGTTGCACGGCGACGGCGGTGCTGGATGCTGCGACTTCTGAGCCCAGTTCACGTTGCTCGATGGCATCGATGATCGAAGCTTCGATGGTTTCGTACAGGCCCTCGTCGAGCCACTGGCCCTGCGACACCTCGCCGAGGGCCGCCAACGCGTGTCGGTGGACCGACGGGTCGGCCAGAATCGCATCGCATGCGGTGGCGATCACGGCAAGGCATCGGTCGATGCCAAGCGTCGCTTCATCGTGTTTGAGCTGGTCGCGAATAGTGCTGGCGGTGTGGTCGAGAACGGCTAGAAGCACGCGGTCGCGTTGGCCAACCAGGTTGTAAATGGTTGCCACGGAAACGCTTGCTTGTTCGGCGATGTCGGCAACCAGAATCTTGTCGGCCGACGATTCACGAAGTAGTACACGCGCGGCTTCAATGATTTGTTCTCGCCGGCGACGCGACGCCGCTGATGTGCTTGGGCGGGCGCCGCTCACTGGGTTGCCGGCGTCGCGGCGGTTCCCGGAGTAAGACCGTGCTGGCGGGCGGCTCTGCCTTCGATGCGTGCGCCCTGCTCGATCAGGTGCGGCCCCATATCGGCCCAGAGTCGTTTGAGCGAGTAGTGGGGGACCCTGGGAAACATGTGGTGGAGGAGGTGATGGTCGTGCCCGCGGATTAATAGCGTGCTGGCCGGGAAGGTGAACACCCGGGTGTCTCGATAGCGACCCACTTCGCCATGCGGATGATGGGGGAGCCAGCCGAACACAAACGATAGCCAGATTCGGCCCATCCATACCGGCACGTACCAGACCAGCCACACCAGGTCGGCGAAACCAATCACCGTGCCGATGATGAGCACAGCAAGATGCGACGTGGCCGCTCGTCGTGCAGCGGTCACCGCCTCGGGGCCACGAAGCTTCGCTGAAAGTTGCAGCCGACCGGCGATGGCTTTGGGAACCATTCGGCCAACGGCGGGCACGGCAGCGATGATGGGACCGAGCGGGTAGAGCACGAGGCCGATGATCGAGCGGATCACGAGGTCGATGGGCCGACCCTTCGAGTTGAGTACATCGGGGTCGTACTCGTCGTTGGCGTGGGTGTGATGGATGAGGTGGGTGATGGTGTGATCGCGAAAGCTCACCAACATCAGCCATCCGGCCACCGAACCAATGAGTTTGTCGGCCCAGGCCAGTGACGACCGGCCACCCGAAACCGTCTTGTGCACCGATTCGTGTACCGGCATGTACAGGGCTTGCAGTAACACCATGGACAGGATGAACGCGCCCCAAAGGGGTATGCGGCCGGTCTGGTACGCAGCGATAGTGGCGATCCACCCAGCGATCGGCCAGATGGCGTTGAACACCGTCCGCCAGCCAATACCGCCCACATAAGGAGCAACGGCTTCCTTTTCGTAGTTCAAGCGATCAATACCAGTGAGCATGAACTACATCCTGCCCCATATTTGGAACCCCTTCCAAAAATCTCCCAACCAACCCGTGAACCCCATCCAGTTGTGTTGCCCAGGGAACGCCAGAGATTCGGTGCCTGGAACCTTTTTGGGTGTTTGGTACCTGGCACCGTTTGGGTGTTTGGTACCTGGCACCGAAGTGGGGTTTTGGTGCCAGGTACCGGGTCCGGACGGCTGGATGTCAGCGTTTGAGTGTTGTCGAGGTCGTAGCCCGGAAGGCGCCAGCCTGGAGGGTGAGACCTGTTGGGTTGCGTGCCCAGGGAACGCCGAAGACAGAGCGCCAGCCTGGAGCCCGAGACCCGTTGGGCTGCGTGCCCAGGGAACGCCGAAGACAGAGCGCCAGCCTGGAGCCCGAGACCTGTTGGGCTGCGTGCCCAGGGAACGCCAGAAATTACGCGTGGGTTTCGGTTGACAGTAGGACGATGGTTTCGTGGAAGATTTCGGGTTCTACGAGGTAGGGGATAGTGCCGAGGGCCTGATCCTGACCGGCGCTTTCCACACGAAGCGTGCCGAAATCGAACACCTCACCAAAGACGCTTCGCGTGAGACTGATATCGGTCACGCGCCCCAAAGGCATGGACGAGATGCGCGAGCCGAAGAAGCCGGTGGTTTCGAGGACCCGTCGATTTGTGATGTAGCGGTCCTCGTAGAACGCCCAGCGAAGGTAATGGGCTACCAGGCGAATCATGGCGGCAAACCCGGCCAAAACGGCCAAACCGGTCGAGGATCCCGACGTCATGGCAAACGCCACGAGTGCGATGCAGGCCAAGAAGATGCCTTGGGTCCAGTTCCAATCGCGGGCTTGCAGAAACCGGAAAACCACAATGACCGACCCGATGACAATGACGCCGGCGGAAGCGCCCCAACCTTGCGGCATTCCTTCGAGTCCGACCATCAGCAAAATGATGATCGAAACCGTTTCGACCAAATAGGGAAAGAGCGATGTCCAGTGGGCTCGTTCCCGGTAGTACACCTTTTCGCCAGGAACCAGAATTTCGCTCTCGGGCAGCGGCCAGATGAGCGCGGTGAGCGACGAACGCCGCCTTCCGTAGAGGCGGCCCGGACTGCCGCCGTGCGACGTCATAGTCGAGTGTTGCGGCTTCTAGCCGGCCGCCGGGTCGATAGGTCCAGGCCCGTCGAAGAGTCCGTCGAAGAACTGTCCTATTGAGCTGAGCATGGATCCGAGCCATCCAAAGAAGGAGTGGGCGGTGATGCCGGCATCGGTTGGGTTGAGGCTGATCAGGTAAAGCATAAAGAGGATCAGCAGGAAGTAGATCCAATTGCGGGGCACGGGGTAACTCCTGGTCCGAAACCCGCAAGGGGTCGCAGACGTAGTAGCGGTTCTCCACCCGCCCCATCAATCTAACGGCCTTTTCCGAAAAAAATCTTTTGCGAATTTTGCCCGGATGGTTGCATCGAACGCTTGTTCGAAACTACAGTGCTGTCATCTTGTTCGCCCCACAGTGTGTCACACCCCCTCTGTAGGTTCGCTCACGTCAAGGCCTCGAGAGTCCAGGCCCCCATATTTCCTTCAAGGAGAATCCCCAATGGATCGCGAAAAAGCACTCGAAATGGCCATGAGCCAGATTGAAAAGAACCACGGCAAAGGCGCCGTCATGAAGATGGGTGACAAAGCCACCATGGCTATCGAGGTAGTACCTACCGGTGCCCTCTCGCTCGATATTTGCTTGGGGGTTGGCGGGTTGCCGCGTGGTCGTGTGGTCGAGATTTACGGTCCAGAGTCATCTGGTAAGACCACACTCGCTACCCACGTTGTGGCCGAGGCCCAGCGCAATGGTGGTATTTGCGCCTATATCGATGCCGAGCACGCCATGGATCCGGTCTACGCCCGGGCTATCGGCGTCGATGTCGATGAATTGCTCATCGCCCAGCCCGATACTGGCGAGCAGGCACTTGAGATCTGCGACACGCTTGTTCGTTCGGGAGCGATCGACGTCATCGTTATCGACTCGGTTGCTGCGCTGACTCCAAAGGTCGAGCTCGAAGGCGAGATGGGCCAGTCCCACGTGGGGCTTCAGGCCCGCCTCATGAGCCAGGCGCTGCGCAAGCTCACCGCTAACCTCAATAAGTCCAACACCATCTGCATCTTCATTAACCAGCTGCGCGAGAAGATCGGCGTGATGTTTGGTTCTCCCGAGACCACACCTGGTGGTCGGGCCCTCAAGTTCTACTCCTCGGTCCGCCTCGATATCCGTCGTATCGAATCGATCAAGGACGGCACCGAGGTTGTTGGAAACCGGGTGAAGGTAAAGGTCGCCAAGAACAAGGTGGCGCCGCCTTTCCGGGTTGCTGAGTTCGACATCATGTATGGCGAAGGCATCAGCCGAGAAGGTTCGGTGCTCGATATCAGTGTCGAACACGACATCATCAAGAAGTCGGGTGCTTGGTACACCTACGAGGGAGAGCAGCTCGGCCAGGGTCGAGAAAATGCGAAGAAGTTCCTCAAAGAGAACCCTGAGATCATGGTCGAGGTCACCGACCGGGTGTTCAAGATCGTCATGCCAAAACCCGAGGATGTGGTCGATCTCACCGACTCGGAGGACTTCAGTGAAGCCGACGATGAACCCATCAGTCTCGACGACTGACACTGCAATGACGGCGGTTTTGTTGGCCGCAGCTCTTTGTGAACTGTGTCGTCCGTCTCGTCACGACGTTCGGCTATGAGCTAACAAAAGAGTAGGGAACCGTGTTATCGGTCCACGGGCGACATCTGTTTTTGGCGGACAGATGTCGCCCGTTCCCTTTCCCCTACGATGTTGGTGTGTCGCGGAGCTATCACATCACCACGTACGGCTGTCAGATGAATGAACATGACACCGAGCGAATCGCCGGGCTGCTTGAGGCCGATGGCCTGGTCGCTGCTGCCAGCGAGGAAGCAGCTGATGTCGTGGTGCTCAACACCTGCTGCATCCGAGAAAACGCCGATAACAAATTGTATGCGAAACTTGGCGACCTGAAGGTCCGCAAGACGGAGAACCCCGATGTCCAGATTGCGGTTGCGGGGTGTCTCGCCCAGAAAGACCGCGACATGATTCGCGAACGAGCGGGTCATGTGGATGTGGTGTTTGGAACCCACAACGTGCACCGGGCCGCCGACTTGTTGGGAGAGGCTCGCACCAACGGACCCATCGTCGAAGTTCTTGAAGCTGCAGCCCGCGACGATGCTGAGGCGTTCCCGTCGGCTCTTCCGCCTCGTGACACGTTTGATTACGCGGCGTGGCTTACCATTCAGGTGGGTTGTGACAACAGCTGTGCGTTCTGCATCGTGCCGTCGGTGCGAGGCCCCGAGCTGAGCCGCCCCTTTGACGACCTCATTACTGATGTCGCGGAAATGGCTGGTCAGGGTGTGACCGAGGTGACCCTATTGGGTCAGAACGTCAACTCCTATGGCCGCGATCTCACCTTGGCGCAGCGTCGTGCTGGCGACGACGTTCGGGTCCGGCCGCTGTTCGCCGACCTGTTGCGTGGCGTTGGCGCCGTCGAGGGCATCAAACGGGTCCGATATGTAAGTCCGCATCCGAAAGATCTTCGCCCCGAGACCATCCTGGCGATGGCCGAAACACCCGAGGTGTGCGAACACCTTCATCTGCCGGTGCAGGCGGGAAGCGACAAGGTGTTGGCCGCCATGCACCGTGGCTATACCGCCGAGCGTTACCTCGAGCGCCTCGCGGCCGCACGGGCCGACATCGATGACCTGGCTGTCAGTACCGATGTCATCGTCGGGTTTCCCGGCGAGACCAATGCCGATTTCGAAGCAACGCTCGAGCTTGCGGCGGCGGCCGAGTTCGACGCCGCATATATGTTCATCTTTTCGGCCCGTCCAGGCACCGAGGCGGCCGACCGCACCGACACGGTCGACCATGCGGTGGCCGTTGAACGGCTCGAACGACTGCGAGCACTCGTGGCCCGAACCAGCGCCCGGAAGCACGAGGCGCGGGTGGGACGTATCGAAGAAGTGGTGGTTGAGGGGCTGTCGAAGCGCAACAAGGAACGTATGACCGGTCGGACCCGTCAGAACAAGGTGGTGCACTTTGACCGGGTCGATGCATTGCGGGTTGGCTCGTACGCCACCGTTCGGGTTACCGAAGCCAAGGGGTACTACCTCATGGGGGAAATCGTCGACGTGTTGGCGGCGCCGACACACAAGGTCCGGATTCCGGTAGTGGCGGTCTAGCGCGTGCCGCCAGAAGCAGATGCGCTGCAGTTTCCCGACGACCTCCCCGAACAGATCCAAGCAGCGGTTGGCGAGTCGAACCCGGTGTCGGCTCGTCGCGGCGCTGGGGGAATGCTGGTGCAGGAGTTTGCGCCGCTCGATGCCTGGCCGCTTCAAGCCTTGATCGTCGATCCCGAACCCACGACGTCAACGCCAATCGCGAGCCCGGTAGACGCCGAGATCCAGCGGCTCAGGTGGATTGGGGCGACACTTCCGGTCCCGCAGGTGGTGTGTTCGGCCGAGCTGGACGATTCTCGGTCCGTGGCGGTGCTGAAGTACCCGGTGGGAACCCCGGCGTCAGCACCGGAAAATCGGGTCGACCCGGTGCACTCGGTAACCAAAGCGGCTCGCGCCCTTCGAATGGTGCACCGCACCGACCCTGACGACATTGCCGACCGGGGCTTCGACAACCGCCTCGATGCGCTGTTGCCTCTCATCGAGCAGCGTGTGACCACCGGATCTTTTGATGCATCGACGCTCAGCGGTCCGTATCAACGCCATACCCCTGTCCGGCTCGTCGAAATGTTGCACGAGGGTCGGCCCGAGGAGCTGCACGGGGCATTCGGCCACGGGAGCTTCGGGCTTCACGCCGTACTCCTCGATAATCCCGAGGAGCCTGGAGGAGAAGTAACCGGCATCACCGATTGGTCTCGAGCCGGAACCGCCGACCCGTACCTTGACCTGGCGGCCGGAGCGCGTTCGGTTGCGTCGGTGTTTGGTGCCGAGTTGCTTCCGATCTTCTTCGATTCGTACGGGCTTGCCCACCCCGATCCGCTGCGCCTCGACTACTACGGCCTACTCATCGAGTTTCTGTAGGTGCCTTCTTTGCCGTCTCTGAAGAGCGACGATCCGGAAACGTTGGTGATCCTTGGGCCCACGGCCAGCGGCAAATCGTCGCTCGCAATGGCCCTGGCTCGAACGTTTGATTCGATCGAGCTGATCTCGGCCGACTCGATGCAGGTATACCGGGGTATGGATATCGGCACCGCAAAACCCAGCGCCGCAGAGCAGGCCGAGGTGCGTCACCACGTCATCGATGTCGCCGACCCGTCGCAGGACTACACGGTGTCAGCATTCCAAGCCGCAACAAATGCTGCCATCGCCGATATTCGAGGTCGGGGCAAGCATCCGGTGATGGTTGGCGGCACGGGGTTGTATGTGCAGGCGGTGGTGAATGCGTTGGAAATTCCGCAACAGTTTCCCGACGTTCGAGCAGATATCGATGCCAATCCCGACACCGAGGCGCTCCACCGGCAATTGGCCGAACTCGACCCGGTTGCCGCTGGCCGAATGGAGCCAAACAATCGCCGCCGAGTCACTCGGGCGCTCGAGGTAACGCTGGGGGCAGGGCGCCCGTTTTCGTCGTTCGGTCCGGGGATCGATGCGTACCCGCCGGTACCTTTTCGCCAGATAGGAGTTCGCCTCCCTCGCGACCGGATAAATGAGCGAATCGATGGCCGTTACCTGGAGCAGCTGGAACAGGGATTCCTGGACGAAGTCGATGCGCTTCGGCTGCGGCCCGAGGGTTTATCGCGTGCTCCCCGGCAGGCGCTTGGCTACAAAGAACTCATCGAGCACCTCGAGCTTCGGCTGTCGCTTGCTGAAGCGCTTGACCTTGCTCGGCATCGAACGCATCGGTTTGCCCGCCGGCAGGAACGGTGGTTTCGACGCGACCCTCGCATCACCTGGCTCGAAGCCGACACAAATCCAATGGACCTGTTCGCCGATCTCGTAGGACACTTCAAGCAATGCAACTAACCAAACATCACGGGCTCGGAAACGATTTTCTGGTGGCGCTGGTCGACGAACTCCCCGCCGACGCTGCCGCAATAGCGCGCCGCGTCTGCGATCGGCGTCGAGGCATTGGAGCCGACGGTCTGATGTTTGGGTTACCGGGCGAACCCCCGACCGGCGAGCAGGTGGCCAACATCGTGATGGTGCTGTTCAACTCCGACGGCTCGCGGCCCGAGATGAGCGGCAACGGCATTCGTTGTCTGGCCCAAGCGGTGGCAGCACGCGACAACATCACCGAAGGCAACATCGCCATCGTCACCGATGGCGGGCCTCGAGTGGTTAGTGTGTCGCCGGGGCGCCACCCCGGCGAAATCATGGCCAGGGTCGACATGGGGTTGGTTGGAGCGGGTCCTGGCGTCGAACCAAGCCTCTTGCTTGAGCAGGCCGCCACTGCAGATCTTGGCAACCCCCATTTGGTGGTGGTGGTCGACGATCCTGCCGCTGTCGACCTGTCCGTCGAGGGGCCAGCTCTGGAGAAGGTGTATCCCGAGGGTATGAACGTTGAGTTCATCGCCGCCTCGGCTGAGGAGCCCGACACCCTCGACCTGGTGGTCTGGGAGCGAGGCGCAGGCATCACCGAAGCCTGCGGAACCGGCGCCTGTGCCGCTGCTGCCCGCGCTCACGAGTGGGGATTGGTGGGCGACCGGGTCACCGTGCAGATGCCCGGAGGCGATGTGGTGGTAGAAGTGGGCGACCGGGTGTATCTCAATGGCCCCGCCGAGATGATCGCAGCGATCGAGGTGGTCCATGGGTAGCGAAGGCTCTGATGATCAATCCAAGCCGTCCGCCACCGAGTCCCACCGTGGCGGCTTCGGCGACTTCGGCGGTGAGACCAGCGGGCTTATCGACCGAACCTTCCGTGAACGCATTGTGCTGGTGGGCGTCACCACCCCTCCCGATCACCCCGACGACACCGATGCCTCGCTCGACGAGCTTGCGTTGTTGGTCGACACGGCGGGCGCCGACGAAGTTGCGCGGGTACATCAGCGCCGTGAGTCGCCCGACCCCGCCACGTATGTAGGGAAAGGCAAAGCACAGGAGATCAAAGACATCTCTGAAGGGGTCGACTCGGACACGGTGGTGTTCGACGATGAGCTCACACCCGGGCAGCAGTTCAATCTCGAGAAGATTCTGGGGCGTACCGCGCTCGACCGCACCGCCGTCATCCTCGATATCTTCGCCCAGAATGCCAGCAGCCAGGAGGGTAAAGCTCAGGTCGAGCTGGCCCAGCTGAAGTACCGGCTTCCGCGCCTTCGGGGCATGGGCAAGAAGCTCAGCCAGCAGGGCGGTGGAATCGGTACTCGTGGTCCCGGTGAAACCCAGCTTGAGGTCGACCGTCGCCGTCTCCTTCGTCGCGTTCATAAACTCGAGGCCGATCTGCGTCAGGTGTCGAAGGTGCGCGACACACAATCGAAGGCTCGCAAACGCACCAGCAACCGGCGAGTGGCCATCGTTGGGTACACCAACGCGGGCAAGTCGACGGTTCTGAACCAACTCACCGATGCTGGAGTCTTGAGCGAGAACCGTCTTTTTGCGACGCTCGACGCCACCACCCGGCGCCTTCAGTTGCCCGGCGGCGAGATGGTATTCCTCACCGACACGGTTGGCTTTGTCCGGAAGCTGCCAACCCAACTGGTCGAAGCTTTCAAGTCGACGCTCGATGTGGTGATCGATGCCGACATCCTCGTTCATGTGGTCGACGGGGCGGGTCCCGACCCGTGGGGCCATATCGCGGCGGTGCGCGACGTGCTCGAACAGATCGGGGCCGGCGACGTGCCCGAACTGCTGGTGTTCAACAAGGCCGACCTGAGCGACGACGCTGTGCGGCTCGCCGAGCAGACCGAAGCGTCGGTTGCCGTTTCGGCGGTAACCGGCCAGGGAATCGACGACCTTCTGCTTGCCATCGGCGACCGGGTGCGGTCGATGACCGAACTGTGCGAACTGCTCGTGCCATTCGCCCGCGGCGACGTCCTTGCAAAGGCTCACCGAGAAGGTCAAGTGCTGTCTGAAGAGGCCGGCGAAGGCGGGATGCGGTTGCGGGTGCGACTCGAGCCGTCGTCAAAAAGTCGACTGAGCGAATGGTTAGTCGACGCAACCGAACAGGTGTGACAATACAACCATGACATGGCCCCCGCCTTACCCCTACGACCGCCTCAATGAGCTCAAGGTCTTCGGCGACAACTTCGATGGAGGCCTCGTCGACTTGTCGATTGGACGGCCCTGCGATCCGCCGCCGGCAGAAGTTATCGCGGCGCAATCATCGTCGGGCCTTGAAGCGGGGTACCCGCCGTCGGTAGGTAGCCCCCGTTTGCGTTCGGCTGCTCAAGGTTGGCTCAGTCGTCGCTTCGGGATCGACATCGACGCCGCACAGATTGCAGCGTGTGTTGGAAGTAAAGAGTTTGTGGCATCCACTCCTCGGCTGCTTCACATGCGGTCGCCCGAGCGCGACACGGTGCTCTTCCCCGAGGTTGCTTATCCCACCTATGCCATGGGGGCTACGTTGGCGGGGCTCCGAGCGGTGCCGGTAACGATGGACAGCACGTGGTGCATCGACCTTTCTTCGGTCGACCCCGCCGATGCGGCCCGGGCGCTCTGTGTTTGGGTGAATACGCCAGGTAATCCGGCCGGTGGCATGGACGACCTCGAAGCCGCCGCGGCGTGGGGACGCCAACATGGTGTCCCGGTTATCAGCGACGAGTGCTACATCGAGTTCACCTGGTCGGGCGAACCGCAGAGCATCCTGCGCCACGGGCACGAGGGAGTCCTGGCTCTTCACTCGTTGTCGAAGCGATCGAACTACGCCGGGGGTCGAATTGGGGTGTATGCCGGCGATGCCGAACTTGTTCGGTATCTCAGCGAATGCCGCAAACACTCTGGCCAACTCATCGCCGGACCAATGCACGAGGCGGGCGCCGTGGCATTCGACGACGACGAACACGTCGACATCCAACGCCAGCGCTACCTCAACCGCATGAACCGACTCATCGAAATTCTCAACAAGGCAGGCATCGATGCATCGTTGCCCGATGGCAGTTTCTACCTGTGGGTGAAAGCACCCTCGGGCGATGGCTGGGACCTTGCCCACCAGTTAGCGGAGAACCTTGGGATGCTGGTGAGTCCTGGCGAATTCTACGGACCATCGGGTTCGGGTCATGTTCGACTCGCAGCCGTCGAACCGCTGGAACTCATCGACCGAGTTCTCGATAGGGTCTGAAATGTTTCGCTCAAAAGAAGAAGTCATCGCCAACATTCCCGACCTGCTGGGCCTCACCGCCCACATGGTCGACATGCCGTCGGAGAGCTTTCACGAGGGACCAATCACCGACTGGTTTGAAGCCGAACTGCGCAAGATTCCCGGCCTCACCGTCGATCGCGTCGGCGACAACCTGGTTGCCCGCACCAACCTTGGCCGCAGCCAACGAGTCCTCCTTGGGGGGCATACCGACACGGTTCCGGCCAACGGTAACGCCGATGCCCGAGTCGAAGGAAAGACCCTTTGGGGGCTTGGATCGGCCGACATGAAGGGTGGCTTGGCGGTGATGCTGGAGCTGGCTCGGTCGATCCCCGAACCGGCCGTCGATGTCACCTACCTGTTCTACGCACGCGAAGAAGTCGCCATAAAGCACAACGGACTTCGTGAACTGTTCGAGCTACGTCCCGACCTTTGCGAAGCCGATGTCGCGGTCCTTGGCGAACCGACTCATGCGGTGCTTGAAGCGGGCTGTCAGGGCACCATGCGATTCGTGCTCACCTTGGCCGGGAAACGCGCTCATACCGCTCGGGGCTGGATGGGACGCAACGCCATCCACCGGCTCGGCGGGCTGCTCGGTGCCCTTGATACCTACGAACATCGCCAGCCGGTCATCGATGGCTGCAAGTTCCATGAGGGTATGCAGGCGGTTTTCATCGACGGGGGAGTGGCCGGCAACGTGGTTCCCGACTCGGTGAAGCTCACCATCAATCACCGTTTCGCTCCCGACCGCAGCATCGAACAAGCCCGAGCACATGTTGAAGAATTCGTGCGGCCGTTCCTGGAAGAGGGCGACACCATCGAACAAACCGATGCATCGCCCGGAGCGCTACCGGGAATGAACCATCCGCTGCTGGCATCGTTGGCCGGGCGCAACGATCTCGAGGTCAGGGCCAAGCTGGGTTGGACCGATGTGGCCTTCTTCGCCGAGCGTGGCATCCCCGCGGTCAACTTCGGTGCCGGTGACCCTTTGCTTGCCCACACCCAGGAGGAGCGGGTGGAAGAGCCGTATTTGCAGATTGTTTTCCTTGCCCTCGCACAACTACTTACCGAGGGCGTCTAGAGTCCGTTCCGGCCAGAGCTGAAGATGCTCTGCCGGCAAGCCGAACACTACAAGTGTCTCCAGATTGCGTTCTGGGCCCGCAATGGCGCGGTCACCCTAAATCTGGTGGCACTTTTGTGATCGTTCATCGGTGATCCCCGGGTTCTCAAGCCCGCGTCACCAACCGTTCAGCAAAGGGGCTAAACGTGTCGAAATTTTCCGCCGATAAACGCGACAGGAGGTCTGATATGACCCTTGTCGATTCACCGGAAAAACAGGTAAGCCTGCATGAGCAGGCCGTGCGCCAATTTCACGAGGCCGCGGAGATCATGGATCTCAACCCTGACTATCGAGCAATCCTCGCTCATCCCAAAAACGAAGTCATTGTGAACTTCCCCGTTCGCATGGACACGGGCGAGTATCGCTCGTTCCGTGGCTACCGGATTCAACACAACAACCTGCTTGGCCCGTACAAGGGCGGTATCCGTTTCAGCCCGCATGTGGACCTCGACGAGGTGAAGGCTCTTGCCACGTGGATGACCTGGAAGTCAGCGCTTTGCGACGTGCCGTTCGGCGGCGGCAAAGGCGGCATTGCGTTTGATCCTCGCGAGCATTCACAAAGCGAACTCGAACGCATCGTGCGTCGGTTCACCCATGCCCTCGGTTCAAACATTGGCCCCGATCACGACATTCCGGCACCCGATCTGGGCAGTAACGCCCAGACGATGGTGTGGATGATGGATACCTACGCAAACTCCACCGCTGCGGCCAACCGGCAGTCAGTAAAGGGTGTCGTAACCGGCAAGCCGATTGAGTCTGGCGGAAGCTTGGGACGCGAAAAGGCCACCGGCCAGGGCGTGCTCTTCAGTCTTCAGCACTGGTGCGACGAGACCAACACCGACTTCTCCGGGCTTCGGGTTGCCATTCAGGGATACGGCAACGTTGGCTCCAACGTGGGCCGACTCTTCGAGGTGTACGGCGCCACCATCGTCTCGGTCGCCGATCACACGGGCGCAGTCATTGCCCCCGATGGTCTTTCAGCCTTTGAACTCGCCGATCATGTTGCCGAAACCGGTGGCGTTGTTGACTTTGCCGGCGCCACAAACTGCTCTGCCGACGACTTCTGGTCGGCTGATGTTGACGTGCTGGTGCCGGGTGCGCTCGAGAACCAGATCACGCTGGCCAACGTTGACCAGATTCAGGCTCGGGTGATTGTTGAGGCCGCGAATGGGCCAACCACACCTGCGGCCGAAGAACAGTTCCTCGCTGGTGGCGGCGAAGTGCTTCCCGACATCCTGGTGAACGCCGGTGGTGTTGTGGTCTCGTATTTTGAGTGGTTGCAGAACAAGTCGGCTCAGCCATGGACCCTCGACGTTGTCGATAACAAGCTTCGCGACGTGTTGCTTGGCGCAGCCGACCGAACGGTGGTGGCCAAAGGAAACCACGGCTGCTCGCGCCGCAACGCCGCATACATTGTTGCGCTCGAGAAACTCGAAAGGGTGTATGACCAGCGAGGAATCTTTCCCTAAACGCTCGCCGTCGTCTTGAGCTTGCGCAGTGCCTTACAGCTTGCGCAGTACGGTAACGACCCGACCAAACACGCTCACTTCGCCCTGATCGAACACCATGGGCTCGAGCCGATCGTTCGCGGGAAGCAAGGTAACCGTGGCTCCCTTTTTCGTGAAGGTTTTTACGGTTGCTTCGTCTCCGGGGATGCCAGCTACAACAATGTCGCCGTTGTCGGCGGTGGTCTGGGCCCGCGCCACGATGTAGTCGCCATCGAAGATGCCGGCGTTGATCATCGAGTCGCCTCGCACGACCAGCATGAAGAGATCGCCGTCGCCGGTGAGGTCGGCGGGAAGCGGCATGACCTCTTCGATGTTCTCCTGGGCGAGCACGTCGGTACCTGCTGCGACTTGACCAACGATCGGAACGTGGCAGACCGGGCGCCGCTCGACGATGGCGTCAGATGCTGAATCCCAGCGGACTTCGATGGCCCGTGGTTTGGTTGGGTCACGGCGAAGGTAGCCGAGGCGTTGCAGCGTGGCGAGGTGCGAGTGGACCGTGGACGGCGAGGTGAGTCCAACAGCGTCGCCGATCTCGCGTACCGATGGCGGAAAGCCGCGGTCGCGCATCTGCGCATCGATGAATTCGAGAATTTGTCGTTGTCGTGCGGTGGGCGCATCGGCCATGAGAAAGCTCCAGTAAGGAAGTGAACGGTGAACGAATTGGACGGTACAGAAGGGGATGTCTGAGCGGTACAGAAGGACGGTTCGAGAATTTGTGGTTGACATCGAACACGTGTTCGATAGTATCGGATCTTGCAAGGGCGAACAACTGTTCGGCGATCACATGTTCGTCGAACAGGCGTTCCAAGTCAAGCACCTAGCCGATTTCTTTCCGACCGCAGCTGGAGTACTGCGGTCGGAGGGTTCCGGCACACGAAGTCGTTCCAGATCCGCTTCGTGTCACACCCCATCTGGAGAATGGTCTTCATGGCAATGCTTCCCGAAATCAATGTTCTCGCACAACCAACCGCAGCAGCTCCCCGGTACCGGGTTGCTCCCCACCAGCCGAGCCCGGCCGCCCAACCACAGGGGCACGCCCAGCCAAAGCCTGGTCAGCCAAATTTTGTGCTTCGTCGGCTCGGCGTCGTTCTCGCCGTGGTGGCCACCACCATCGTTTCTGTTGTCGGCATCGGGTCCGCCGGCGCCGACCACAGCGTTTCTGTCGGCCACCCCGCCGCAACTATGCCTGCAAGCGCGGCGGAACCGGCAACCACCACCGTCATCGTGCAACCCGGTGACACGTTGTGGACTATCGCGGAGCGGGTAGCTCCCGAAGTCGACCGCCGAAAGGCGGTCGACGAGCTAGCCAAGATTGCTGGGGGATCCATGCTTGAGGTGGGGCAACGCCTCGAGATCCCCGCAGTCTTTGGCTAGGAATTATTGGCTAGGAACGATCGCGGACGTAGCGGAGAAACAGGTGATCGTCGGCTTCGAGAATTCGCTGAAGCCGCATTGGTCGAACCGCTTCGGCATCGCCCATTGCCAACCTGCCCGATGGGCCAGCAACCAGGGCCGGTGCAAAGGTCAGCGCCATTTCGTCAACCAAATCGCCGGCCACCAGATGGCCATTAAAGGTAGGGCCACCCTCGACCAGTGCGGTGTGAACTTCCTCTGCTCGAAGCTGGGCAAACATCGCAGCAAGATTCACCACGTCATCGCCAATCGTCACGACGTCGGCCACTTCACGCAGTGCCTCGATTCGGTCGGCTCGAGCGCGGCCCGAGGTTATGACGGTTGGGCGGAAGCCCTCGGCGTGAAACAGCCGCTGAACCGGCGCACCATCAGCGGCGGCGGAATCAGGGCCAAAGAAAGCCTGCAGCGAGTTCGAAACCACCACAATCCGGGGCAGCCTGGCTTGCCCATTGGCAACCCGGATGGCAATGAGTTCGTCGGTCAGTATCGGCGGGCCATAGTTCTCGGCCACCGCGGTGCCAGCTCCCACCACAATCGCGTCGGCCAGCGCTCGAACCGCACGAAACACCGCCTTGTCCCCTTCGCCGCCAAGGGCTCCCGACAAGCCGTCGACTGCGGTAGCCCCATCGACGCTGGTAACCATATTGGCCAGAATCCACGGTCGATCCTGAGGAACAGGACGGTCATCGGATCGATACAGGGCCGGAATATCGACCGGCTCAAGCAGCGTTGGAAAGACCTGGCGCACTTGTCCCACCCTAATCCACAGGTTCAACGCGAAATGCACAGGTTCCCGACGATTTACACAGGCTTCGCGCTTTTGCTCCACAGGCTGGGTTCTTTAGGTTGTTCACGCAGCCACAACAGGCAGTGGAATGTCAGCTGGCGTTCACTCTCGGTGGGTCGAACGACCTCTTGGATTGGCCCAGCGGAAGCAGGGTTGATCGTACCTATTGCCTTGTTGTGGCTGCACCCGTCTACCCACACCTATGTCACACTTTTGTTCAGCTGAAGTATTTGCAGCCGAGCGCCGATTGGAGAACACCTATGGCTCTTGCTCCCGAACGAGCCGGACTTGGTTTACGCCGAGTCCACACCATCGATGGTGTCCATCCGTACGACACCGTTACATGGGAGCGCCGCGATGCCCGGATAACCGACTACCGCGACGGTTCGGTGGCCTTTGAGCAGACCGACGTCGAGGTTCCATCGTCATGGTCGGTCAACGCCACCAACATCTTGGCGCAGAAGTACTTCCGCGGTGAGCAAGGTTCCCCAGAACGAGAGACCTCGCTCAAGCAGGTTGCCGACCGGGTTGTCGACACCATTCGAGCCTGGGGTGAACGCGACGGCTACTTCGTCGATGCCCACGAAGCCGATGTGTTCTCCGACGAACTGAAACACCTCATCATCAACCAGAAGGCGGCGTTTAACTCGCCGGTCTGGTTCAACATTGGCGTCAAGGGCGTTCCTCAACAGGCATCGGCCTGTTTCATCTTGTCGGTCGACGACACGATGGACTCCATTCTCAACTGGTACGCCGAAGAGGGGCGCATCTTTAAGGGCGGGTCCGGCGCCGGCGTCAACCTCAGCAAGATTCGCAGTGCCAAAGAGAGTCTGGGCGGCGGCGGCACCGCCAGCGGCCCCGTGAGCTTTATGCGGGGCGCCGATGCCTCAGCCGGAACCATCAAGAGCGGCGGCAAGACCCGTCGGGCCGCCAAAATGGTGGTGCTCAATGCCGATCACCCCGACATCTTGGATTTCGTTCGCACGAAGGCCCATGAAGAGCGCAAGATTCGTGCCCTGGCCGATGCAGGCTTCGATATGGGAGTCGACGGCAGCGACATGGTGTCGGTGCAGTACCAGAACGCCAACAATTCGGTTCGGGTTACCGACCAGTTCATGGAAGCGGTCGTCAATGACGAACCATGGAACCTCAACGCGGTCACCACTGGCCAGATCCTCGAGACCATCCAAGCCCGCGAGCTCATGCGAGAGATCTCCGAAGCGGCCTGGGGGTGCGCCGATCCCGGACTGCAGTTCGACACCACCATCAACCGGTGGCACACCGCAGCAAACACCGGCCGAATCAATGCCAGTAACCCCTGCTCGGAATATGTGCACCTCGATAACAGCGCATGCAACCTGGCAAGTCTGAACCTGCTTTCGTTCCTTGACGCCGAAACTGGCGACTTTCAAACCGAAGCATTCCAGTCGTCGGTCGAGGTTGTCTTCGCCGCTCAGGAAATTCTTGTTGGCAACGCCGATTACCCCACCGAAGGAATTGGCGAAACCGCCCGAGCGTTCCGCCAGCTCGGCATTGGTTACGCCAACCTCGGAGCATTGCTCATGGCGAAGGGTCTTGCCTACGACAGCGACGAAGGTCGTTCGCTCGCAGCTGCAATCACGGCGTTGCTCACCGGCCAGGCGTACCTGACCTCGGCAAAGCTCGCCGAACGAGTTGGCCCGTTCGCCGGCTACCACGACAACCGCGAGCACATGCTTCGGGTGCTGTCGATGCATCGATCTGCGGTGTCTGCGATCGACGAAACTGCAGTCGAGCACGGGTTGCTCAGCGCCGGTCAACGAGCCTGGGATGAAGCCTGCGAGCTCGCCGAAGTTGCCGGCGTCCGAAACTCACAAGCATCGGTCCTTGCACCCACCGGCACCATTGGATTGCTGATGGACTGCGACACCACGGGCATCGAGCCCGATCTCGGTCTGGTGAAGACCAAGAAGCTGGTTGGCGGCGGCACGATGTCCATCGTCAACCAGACCATTCCGTGGGCGTTGGAGACGCTGGGGTACTCCACCGAGGAAGCCGACGAAATCATCGATTACATCAATGAGAACTTCTCGGCGATCGGTGCACCGCACCTCAAGCCCGAGCATCTGCCGGTCTTTTCCTGTTCGATGGGCGACAACCCGATCCATCATCTCGGTCACGTCAAGATGATGTCGGCGGTGCAGCCGTTTATTTCGGGCGCTATCAGCAAGACCGTCAACATGCCCGAGAGCGCCACCATCGACGATGTCGAACAGCTCTACATCGAGTCGTGGAAACTTGGTCTCAAGGCTGTCGCGATCTATCGCGATAACTGCAAGGTTGGCCAGCCACTCAGCTCCGGCAAAGGAGACACCGGAGACACCGGAGACACCAATACCGAGTCTGCTGGTTCGGCGTTACTCAACGCGGTCCCAGCACCTACCGAGCCAATTCGTCGCAAGCTGCCTCGATCGCGTACCTCCCGCACGTTCGAATTCCGGGTCGCCGATTGCAAGGGATTCATCACCGTCGGCGAGTACGAGGATGGCCGACCCGGCGAGTTGTTCTGCCGAGTGTCGAAGCAGGGATCCACCCTTGCGGGCATCATGGATGCTTTTGCGATCTCGGTAAGTCATGGCCTGCAGTACGGCGTTCCAATGCGGGCGTTTGTCGAAGCGTTTGTCGGAATGCGATTTGAGCCGGCCGGCATGACCGACGACCCCGACCTGCGAATTGCGTCGAGCATCACCGACTACCTGTTCCGTCGCCTGGCGGTCGAGTACCTCACGCTGGAAGAGCGCGAAGGTCTCAACATCCTTACCAGCGACGAGCGCACCCAGCCCACACTTCCCGGTGTGGTCGAGAGCGTCACCCCAAACGTCCAGGGCCAAGACATTGCCCCCGACCCCAAATCGGTGCCATCGGCGCTTCAGCTTGAGGCCGAAATGAAGTCCGAGCAGAGTCTCGACTCGCCGCTATGCATGCAGTGCGGCATTCACATGCAGCGGGCCGGCTCGTGTTACGTGTGCTCTGATTGTGGCTCAACCAGTGGGTGCTCATGACCGCTGAGCGACACTCCCATGCTGAACTTCGGTTCGCGTATGGAACCATGGGCTCGGGCAAGAGCACCATGGCGCTGCAGATCTATCACAACCTCGCATCCGCCGGAATGCGAGGCATGCTCTGGACCCAACTCGACCGAGTCGATGGTCGGGTCTCGAGTCGCCTTGGCGTAAGCGCCGATGCCTACCGGGTCGAAGAAGGTCTCAATCTTTACGCCGCCGGCAAAGCGTATGCCGACCGAAACGGGCAACTCGATTTCATGGTGTGCGACGAGGCCCAGTTCTACTCGGCAGCCCAAATCGACCAGCTAGCCCGGGTTGTCGACGAGCTTGATGCCGACGTTTATTGCTTTGGCTTACTCCGCGATTTTCGCGGCTTTTTGTTTCCCGGCACGGCACGACTGCTGGAGATGGCCGATTCGTGCGACGAAGTCGCCGTCGAGTCTCGGTGCTGGTGCGGCCGCAAAGCCACCCACAACGCACGTCTTGTCGACGGCGTTCAGGTTTACGAAGGCGACCTCATGGTGGTCGATGACCCCAGCCAGACGCCCAACTCCACCTACGAGCTTCGTTGCCGGCGACACTGGATCTCAGGAATGTCGGCGCCGGGCACGGTCCCGAAGGTTGCCAAACCCAAAACAGTCGAATCCAGTGCTGCGAAACCCGAGCCGTCGTCAGCCGACATCGCTCCGGTCGAACCCCTCGGCGAGCCGAGCAGCTCCGGAACGGCGGTTTAGAGCTCGATCCCCATCGCTGCCAACATCGACGGGGGAGGCGACGGATCACCGTTGGCGAGCATGTGGGCTCGTTCGACGTTGATGATATCGAGGTCGCGATGTGACCACGTGTCCCATGGGCCGGCCGGAATCTTGCTTGGGTCGCCTTCGGCCTCCACGCATGCCCACAGGTACGCCTGCAGCGCTACGACGTCGTCGTGGTTGCCCACTCGGCCGTGTCCGGGGACGATGGTTGTGCCCCAGGCCATGACCTGGTCGAGGGCTACCGCCCACTTTGCCGGATCGCCGTCGAACACATTGGGCGTTACACCAAAGGGGGCCATGGCCCCGGCAAACACCACGTTTGCGTGCGGCACCTGCACGACAAGGTTCTGCCCGAGTTCGCCTTCGGTCGGCACGGCGATGGCGGTGCCGGAGACGTAGGCGCCTTCATCGACGGTATGGGAAACCGGTTTGGTGGTGAGGTCGATGAACTCGTCGGCAAGGTCGGGCAGAAGTCGCTGATAGATCGGAACATTTGGTGGCTGGTCGAGATGGGCGCTGATCTGTGCCGACCCATAAAACGCAGCCATCGTGAACGAGCTTGATCCGCCGACGAACTCGATATGGCTGCTGGTGAGCACGACCCGTTTCACCGGCCGGCCAAAGGACTCGGCTGCTGCAACCACAGCAGCCGACTGGGCGGGCGTGGTTTGTGCATCGACGATGGTGATGCCGTCGTCGTCGATGACGCACCCACTATTGGTGTATCCGCGTTTCGTTGAATCGGCGAGCCACACATGAACGCCGTCGGCGAGTTCGGTAAATCCGGCCATGTGTCTATCGTAGGATGAGAAAAGCTCGTTCGCCGCTACGGTCCAACCTAAGCAATATCGGCATTGATGCCGATATACCTAGTACCGATGGGCCTTCCCCCGAACGCTCGACAAACTCGAACTGTGAAACCCTCCGCATCCTTTTCCCCGCCGCACGCTGGCCGTCGCCGACGTCCGTTGCGCGCACTCGGGGTGGTACTGGTTGTTCTGGCGCTCATCGCCAGTGGCTGTGGCGGTGACGACGGCGGAGCTCTTGAGCCGGTTGCCTTTAGCGACGGCAAAGATGCCGAGCCGGTACTGCGCGACTCGGTGCCGCCACCATCCACCACGATCGCGGCTCAACCCGAACCGGTCGAAACCACGACCACCACGTCCACACTGCCGCCGCTGGGCGAGCACGAAACATGGGTAGCGGTGGCGACCCCTGCCATTGGCCGAGTCGAGCTCTTCGATGCGCCGAACGGCAACCCGGTGGCCTTTGAGTTTGGCGTGTTCAACCCGACGTTCTGGGACACCGCCCTGGCGCTGCGCATCGTCGAGGGAACCGGCGCCGACGAATGGGTGAAGGTCGCGCTGCCGGTTCGACCAAACCACAGCGAAGCGTGGATCCGAACCGAGGGTTTCGACACGTTCAGCCACAACGTGCACGCCGAGGTCATCCTTAGCAGCCGGACCGTGCGGGTTTTCGAAGGCTCCGAAGTAATTGCCGAGACCGAAGCGGTTATTGGAAAGCCCTCAACGCCGACCCCCCTCGGCGACTTCTACGTCAACGAACTCCTGCCACGGTCAAACCCCGATGGTGCCTTTGGGCCATGGATTCTCAGTCTGTCGGCCTTCAGTGAGGCGCTCGACACCTTTGGTGGGGGACTCCCGGTCATTGCGATCCACGGCACGAACAATCCGGGCTTGATCGGTGGCGCCCACTCGAATGGTTGCATCCGGATTCCGAACGACGTGGTGACGTTTTTGGCCGAAAATGTGCCGCTCGGAGCGCCGGTTCGTATTTCGGCATAGGTATTTTCCGCCAGTCGACTCCACGCATTTCCGTGTTGCTCGTGTTATTCACGTTGAATTCCGACATCAAATCGTAATTTTTTGACCGCAATGGGCGAGAATCTTGGTAATTATGTTGCAGAGCGTGTCATCTGGTGACTAGTTTGAAGATTGCGTTGCTGCGACAGCGCAAACCCCTCCAAAAAGCACGGAGCCGGGGCCCAACCAATTGATCGCTTGTGTCGAACAGCGATCAGCCGGGGTGGATGTCCCGGCTTTGCTGCGTAACACGCTAAACCGTTGGGACGTCAACGGAGTACGCTGGCTGGGTGACGATTTATAACCCACCACTCCAAGACATCCGCTTTGTTCTCGACGAGATCGCTGAACTCGCCGACCTTTGCACGCTCGAGTCGTTCTCTCATGTCGACAGCGACACCGTTGATGGCGCGCTGGCCGAATCGGCTCGCCTTATGGTCGACAAGGTCGCTCCGACGAATGGTCCGGGCGATGTCGAGGGAAGCGTGTGGCACGAAGACGGCACCGTCACCACGCCTCCGGGGTTCATCGACGCCTACCAGAAGTACGTCGAAGCCGGTTGGGGAGCCGTGGCGTTCGAGCCAGAGTACGGCGGCGCAGGCTTTCCGTGGGTTGTCGGACTCGCGCTTCAAGAGATGCTCACCACCGCCAACATGGCGTTTTCGTTGTGTCCGCTGCTTACCCAGGGCGCCATCGACGCAATCAGTCACCATTCCGACGAGATTCAGCGCGAGATCTACCTGCCGAAGATGATCACCGGCGAATGGACCGGCACGATGAACCTCACCGAACCCCAAGCGGGTTCCGATGTTGGTGCACTACGCGCCAAGGCCGAACCAAACGATGACGGTTCGTGGAGCATCACCGGCCAGAAAATCTTCATCACCTGGGGCGAGCACGATATGGCCGACAACATCATTCACCTGGTGTTGGCCCGTACCCCCGGTGCACCTCCAGGCACCAAGGGGATCTCCTGCTTCATCGTTCCCAAATACTTGGTGAACGACGACGGATCGCTCGGCGAAGAAAACGATCTGCGTTGCGTCTCGATCGAGCACAAGCTCGGAATCCACGCGAGTCCAACCTGCGTCATGGCCTACGGCGATAACGGCGGCGCCAAGGGATTCCTTATCGGCGAAGAGAACATGGGCATGCGTTACATGTTCACGATGATGAACAATGCCCGCCTTTCGGTTGGGCTCGAGGGCCTTGCCATCGCCGAGCGGTCCTACCAACAGTCAGCCGAGTACGCCCGCGAGCGACTTCAGGGTCGCGCCGTTGGCGCCGAACCCGGCGAGTCATCGCCCATTATCGAACACGCCGATGTTCGGCGAATGCTTCTGACCATGAAGTCTCACATCGAAGCGATGCGTGGCTTGTTGTACCTCGATGCGGCAAACCTCGATCGGGCCAAGCACGGCGCCGACGATGCTTCACGCGAGAACGCAGCCGACCTCGCGGCGTTGCTTACCCCCATTTCCAAAGCCTGGTCCACCGACCTGGGTTGTGAGCTCACCGGTCTTGGGGTGCAGATCTTTGGTGGTATGGGCTTTGTCGAAGAGACCGGCGTTGCTCAGCATCTACGCGACGCACGAATCGCCCCTATCTACGAGGGCACCAACGGTATTCAGGCCATCGACCTCGTGTTGCGCAAACTGCCGATGAAGGGTGGTGCGGTGGTCAGCGGATTCCTCGATCATATGGGCGCGCTCGAAGCCGATCTGGCGGCAGCCGGTGGCGATTTTGTCGGTCTTGGCAAAGCACTCAACTCGTCGCTCGGCGAGCTTCGAGCCGCAACGACCTGGTTCCTTGAGAAAAGTTCGGCGCCCAACGAGGCGCTGGCCGGGGCAACTCCCTATCTGCGGTTGTTCGGCAACGTCATTGGCGGCTGGGTGTTGGCGAAGCTTGCACTTGCTGCCTCCGCCGGTGAGTACGACGAGGCTTTCGCCGAAGAGAAGTTGGTGTGCGCTCGCTACTACGCCGATTCGGTTCTGCCGCTCTCGCCCGGGTTGCATCAGGTTTCCACCGCTGGCTCCTCCGATCTGTTTGCGCTCGACGCCAGCCAGTTCTAGAAGCAACGTTTGGGAAGTCCTGATCAGTTGGCGGGGTTCAGTATCCACTAACTTCGTGGAGAACCAATGATCCTCTCTTCTATTCCCAGTCCGGGTTCCAACACCCTCGAAATCGGGCCACTCACCTTTAACGCATACGGTCTGATGATCGCGCTTGGCGTTATGGCTGCGGTGCTGCTGTCGAGCAAACGTCTCGAGGCGCGCGGCGGAAACCCTGAGGTCATCAGTGCGATCGCGATGGTTGGCGTACCGGCAGGCCTCGTTGGCGCTCGGCTGTATCACGTTCTCACCGACTGGAAGAGATTTCAGGGGCAGTGGGGCGACGTCTACAAGGTCTGGGAAGGCGGTCTGGGAATTCCGGGCGGCATGTTTCTGGGTGTTCTTGCCGGTGTTTGGTATGCCAAGCGCAAAGGCCTCGATGTCCCAACGCTTCTCGATGTATGCGCCCCTGCACTGCCGTTGGCCCAAGCCATAGGCCGGGTCGGAAACTGGTTCAACCAGGAGATCGTCGGCGGCCCTACCGATCTTCCGTGGGCGCTCGAGATCGATGAGGCGTTCCGTCCGGAGGGGTTCGAGAACGAACCAACGTTTCACCCCACGTTCCTCTACGAAGGCCTGTGGAACCTAGCGCTCACGGCCTTGCTGTTGTGGGTCGACCGAACCGGCAAGCTCAAGCGAGGGCGGCTCATCTGGCTGTATGTGCTCGGCTATGGCATCGGCCGCCTCTGGATCGAGGCGATTCGAACCGACGAAGCATCGATCGTTCTCGGACTGCGGGTCAATATCTGGCTGAGTGCTGCCTTGATTATCGCCGGGGTTATCGGTCTTGCGAAGGGACGACGAGACCCCGACGCTGAATCCGATCCGGAGCTTGGGATCACCGAGTCCGACAACCAAGCGGCCGAAGCGTCTGGTGATACCGACGCCGAACACACCGAGGACGCCGACGCCTGAGGGCGTGTTCGGACTGTCCGGCTAGAGCGAAAAGCCGGCGTTGAGAAACTCGTGCACGTGGCTGGTGCCAGCCACCGTCCGGCGCAGACGATTTAACGGATGGTGCTCGGAGAGTTTGCTGGCGTGGGCTTTCGGTGGGAACCGAAGCAGCGCCCGCACGTCATAGGCAATCGAATACAGCACGAGGCGGTCAACGACGCCTTCGCTATCCCAGAGTTCGGGATAGCGCGATTCGAGAATCTGCGGGACACACGCATAGTCGGCCGCAAGCGTTTCGGCTTCGTAGTCTTCGGCGACGTGGAGAAACGGATAGGCCGAAAGACGGAGAAGAATGTCAAGATCCAAGTCGGCGGGTCCGGGCCGCGACCATTCGAAATCGATGATCGCCGAGACTTTGGATCCGTCCCAGAGCAGGTTCTCAAAGGTTAGGTCGCCGTGTACCAGGTTCTTGGCCGAGACGCCTCCGAGAGCAGGGGAAAGCGATCGGATCTGTTCGGCGGTAGCCCTTACGAGTCCCTCGTCGACGTTGGGGAGTTTGGTAAGGCGAACCAGCGCACGGTCGAGTCGAGCCGTGGGGTTATGGTCGCCCGGGTCGATGAGCTGAGGCGGTTCCTCGAGCCGTGGGATCTTGGCGGGGAAGGGCGTGGCGTGAAGCGATCGCAGCATCGAAGCGATCTGCTCAACGGCGGTCCGGCGGGCGGCGCTGGTCATCGTTGGCCATGCCCGGCTGAGGGGGCCGCCCGGCACTCGTTGATGAATCACCCAATCGCTGTCGGCATTTGACGACACAGCGCGTACCGGGGGGTAGGCAATATCGTCTGGCAGCGCTCGGCTTAGGAATGCTTCGCGGCGAAGACGACCGTCGGTTTTTCGGTTGATTCGGATGATGTAATCAGGGGTTCGCCACACCTCGTTGGTGACGCTGCTCATACGTTCGAGCGGGGTATCACCCGGAAGTCCGGCCGCGGCAAGGACATTGGCGACGCGAATTCTCGCCAACCTTGTCACGGCAACACCGGTCGGTGCAACGGGCTTCATAGCTATCGATATCGACCTGTCGGAGCGGTGACTTAACGCATCTCTAGCAGGAAATGAAAGGTTATTCAGCGGCTCAAAATGTCGGTACTGAGCTGGGGCCAGCGCTCGAGAGCCCACTCGCCAAACGTGGTGTCGGTGAGGCAAATGGTTGTGAGGTCTCGCGACGGGTCGACCCACACGAAGGTGCCGGCTCGACCAAAGTGGCCCCATGTAGTCTCATGGTTTACCGATGACGTCCAGTGCGGTGACTTTGCGGCCCGGATCTCAGCACCGACGCCCCAGGGGTTCGGGTCTTGGCGTCCATAGCCCGGCAACACACCCGCAACGCTGGGCCGCGATGGGGTCGAGAACAGGGCGACGCCGTTTGCCGACAAAATTTGGTTTCCGAGGAGGGTCGTGACGAAGGACCCGAGGTCGTCGGCGGTCGACACCGCACCGTGTGCCGGAGAGCCAACAAGCTTTGTAGCGCCCATTCCGGCGGGTTGGCAGACCGCTTCGTGAAGGTAGGTGGCAAACCCGATTCCGGTATGGGCCTCGACATGCCGGGCGGCCAGTTCGTAGCCCATATTGCTATAGATACGACGTTCGCCAACCGGGCTCATCGCCTTTGGCTCATCGGGCGCCAAGCCCGAGCTGTGGTCGAGTAGATCACGAAGTGTTGAACCGTCCGGAGCGCCGCGAACGTGATCGTCGAGGTGAACCGACTCCTCTTCCACCGCAACCAACACGGCGACCGCAGTGAGAAGTTTGCTGATCGAGGCCAGTTCGAACTGGCTAGTTGTGTCCCCGTACCGGGCAACTACAGAGCCGCCATGTATCACCAACGCCGACGCCGATCCGACCGGCCAGGTGGCGATGGGGTCGAGCACTCCTGCCCATCGCCCATCTGGAGAACTACTCAGTGTTTCGCCTATCGACATTCGACCCTCACGTGACGAGGAACCTTATACTCTGCTCGTGGACTCCATGCTGACTGACCAACCCACCGGCGATGCGGTAACCCGAGTTCACCGGGTGTTTGCGTTTGTGGACCTTTCGGGATTCACGGCCTTTACTGCCCAGCAGGGCGATACCGCAGCCGTGGACCTGCTTGCCGATTTCCGTCAGGTCGTGCGACACGTTGCGTCCTACAAGGGCGTGCGCATCGCAAAGTGGCTCGGCGACGGCGCCATGATGGTTGGGCTCGAAACCGAGCTGCTCGTTGAAGCAATCGTCGACATCGAGATTGCCGTGCAAGAAAGCAACTCTCCGCTGGCGCTCCGCGGCGGAATCGCTGAGGGAAACGTGATCTTGTTCGAAGGCGATGACTACATCGGCCAACCGGTCAACCTTGCCGCTCGGCTTTGTGACTTGGCGCAGCCCGAGCAGGTGCTGGCACCCAGCAGCCTGGTGTCATCGATGATGGTGAACACCGCAGTCACCGAGATTGGTAGTTACGCTGTGGCCGGACTCGAGGAACCAATCGATCTCGTGAGTCTCGACTCGGTCGAGATGCGGTAGGTGCCGGCTAAACCCGAGCCCGTGGCTCCTGCGCCTACCGAACTGAGCGGGCTCACCGACTTTGAACGGGCGGTTGCCGAAGTTCTGACATCTTCAGTTCCCGGCGATGTCATGACCTACGGAGAGATCGCTGCTGAAGCTGGGTTTCCCGGAGCGAGCCGTGCGGTCGGCAGCTTCCTGAAGCGCCACGAGGGGTATCCGTGGTGGCGAGTTGTAAACGCTGCGGGGCGGTTGGCGCCGGGAAATGAAGCGGAACAACAGCGCCGATTGCGAGCCGAAGGAATCCGAGTCAGGGGTGGTCGCGTGCGCTTTCAAGCCCCACCCCGACTAGCCTGACAAAACCTATGACCGATTTTCGCACGCTCGGCGTGTCCGACGTGGTCGCGAAGTCTCTTGACTCTCGCGGCATTACTGGTGCCTTCCCGATTCAGGAACTTACTATCCCCGATGCTCTTGCGGGGCGCGATGTTTGCGGCAAAGCCCAGACCGGTTCGGGGAAGACCTTGGCCTTTGGCATTCCTGCGCTGGAGCGCCTCGGGAAAGCGAAGCCCGGCCAGCCACTCGGCCTTGCCTTGGTCCCGACCCGAGAGTTGGCCACCCAGGTTTGTGACGAGCTTGCACCGCTGGGCGAGGTTCTCGACCGCACCGCCGTCGCCATCTATGGCGGGGCGCCCATCGAAAAACAGATTGCCAAGATCAACAAGGGTGTCGACCTTGTCGTCGCCACGCCCGGCCGGATGATTGACCTCATCGAGCGCAAAGAGATCGATGTCTCGGCTATTCAGGTGGTCATCGTCGACGAGGCCGACCGCATGGCCGATATGGGGTTCCTGCCCCAACTCGAGTGGATTCTGCGCCAGGTCGACACCGATCACCAGACACTGCTTTTCTCGGCAACACTCGATGGCGCGGTCAACACGCTCATCAAGCGGTACCAAACCGATCCGGTCATGCACGAGGTCGAGTCGAAAGAGGTCACCGTCGACCAGATGCTGCATCGCTTCATTGCGGTCCACCAGATGGACAAGCCCAAAGTGGCGGCTGCCATTTCGCGTGGCGGAAACCGCACCATCATGTTCACCCGCACCAAACATATGGCTGACAAACTCGCCATTGCGCTCGACGACGAGGGCGTGCGTGCGGCCGCTATTCACGGCGATCTGCGCCAGAGCAACCGAGAGCGGGCACTCGCCGATTTCAGTGCCGGCAAACTTCAGGTAATGGTGGCAACCGATGTGGCCGCCCGAGGCATTCACGTCGACGAAGTAGATCTGGTCATTCATTACGACCCGCCGTCCGATCACAAGACCTACCTGCATCGCTCCGGCCGTACCGCCCGTGCGGGCCAATCGGGCATCGTTGCCACGTTGGTGTTGTTCAACGAAGAACTCGAAGTGAAGCGCCTGCAGAAGCGCATCGAGGTCATCCAGCCGATTATCGAGATGTTCTCCAACGACCCTCGACTCGCCGACCTCACAAGCTACGACCCCGACAACCTCTAGCCGAAGCTAAACGTCCACAGCAGGGCGGCCATCGTTAGGCCGTTGCTGATAGACCCGTCGGTAAGCAGGGTCCGGGCACGCGCAGGCGTTACCCATTCGATCCGCTCGGACTCGGAGATGTCGGTAGGCGGTCCGACATATTCGGCGCCGCGGGCGGTGAACACGTTGAATTTCTGATCGCTCAGTCCGTCGCTGGGGTAGTAGAAGGTGGCGGGTGTAACATCGAGCGGTTTCCAGCCGGTCTCTTCGGTGGTTTCTCGAATGGCTGCATCCCGAAGCGACTCGCCTGGGTCAACTCGGCCCGCCGGGATTTCCCATCCCCACCGGTCGGTGATGAACCGATGCCGATACATCAACAAGATGCCTCGGTCGGGGTCGGTCACCACGGTTCCGACAACCTCGCCGGTTGCCCGCACCACGTGATGGTCTATGCGTCCGACGCCAGGAACGTCGACATCGACGGTGGTGAGCCGCACCCATGGATTGTCATAAATCACGGTCTCGCCGTACACATCCCATTTCATTCCTTGGAGCGTAGGCTCAAGTGGTGCCTAACCCGGTCCGAGACGACGTCGAGCGTTATCTCCACGACCTGCGTCAGGTGGTCGCTCGCTCAACCCGTGAGGCGGTCATGGTGGCTGTCGCTACCGATATCGGCGCGCCGATCGACAAGGAACTGCTTGCGGAACCGGTGCTGCCAGTGCTGCCCGTGCCACCAGGCCTGGGGCCCGACATCGAGGCCGCCGATCTGCTCGGGCTTGCCGTGCAGGCGGTGACCGCTGCTGATGAGCGCCATGCCGAAGGTATGTACTTCACACCCCGGCCGGTTGCTGAAGCGATCACCGCTGTCGCGCTTAGTGATGGTCCCGAAGATTGGGGGTCGGCTCCGAGCCACGAATACATCCTCGATCCCACCTGCGGGGGCGGAGCCTTTCTCCTGGCCGCAGCTCGATGGTTGGCCGAACAGGGGTTGAGTCGTGCTGCGGCGGTCGCGAAACTACGCGGCGTCGACCTTGATCCGCTGGCCGCTGCTACGGCACGAATGGCGCTGGGTAGCTGGGCCGATGTGGACCCCGACAATGTCAATGTCCGTGCTGGGAATGGCTTCTTCATCGACGAACTTTTTGCCGACCACGCGCGCTCGGAGAAGGTCATCTACACCGCCATCATCGGAAATCCGCCGTTTCAAAATCAGCTTGGCGAAACGACAGCCCGGTCCGCCGAAGACACCAAAGCGCTTCGTTCCCGATTCGACCGGGCAAGAGAAAACCAGGCCACCTCCTATACCGGCAAGCAGATCGTTCGCCCCTACACCGACACTGCGGCGCTGTTCCTGCTCGACGCACATGACCGACTCGCCGACGGCGGGGTAGCGATGATGATCCTTCCGCAATCGATTCTGGCTACCAACGACACCCAACCAATCCGCGAAATCGTGTCGGCCGATTCGGCGCTCGAAGCCCTGTGGATCGCCGACGATGCTGGGTTCGACGCCTCGGTTCGGGTCTGTGCCCCAAAGCTTCGGAAGGGAGGCCGTCAGCAGTCGGTAGCGCGCTATATCTCGTCCATTCCGGTGTTTGACCATGTTGTGCCACCGGCCTCGCCGCCATCGCAATGGTCCGAATTCGCGGCCGATCGCCTCGGCGTTCCGCGGGTGAAGGTTTCGTCGTCGCAGACGGTGGCCGACCTTGCCGGGGCGACCGCCGGGTTCCGAGATGAGTACTACGGGTTGGCCCGAGTGGCACAGGAAGCCCAGGAGGCACAGAAGACAGCGACAGAGCAGACAGCACCAGAGAAACATCACGGCCCTCCGGTACGACTCATCACGTCGGGGCTTATCGAGCCGCTTGATTGCCGTTGGGGCATCGATAGTTGCCGATTTGCCAAGCAACGATGGGAGCAGCCGAGCATCGACCTGACGGCACTGGCCGACGATGGCCGGGTATTTGGTTGGGTCGAGGCCCGCCGAGTGCCGAAGCTGCTGGTGGCAACGCAGACCAAAGTGATCGAGGCCATTGCCGACCCCGACGGCAACATGGTCCCGGTAACTCCGGTGCTGAGCGTCGAACCAGAGAACGTCGAATCGCTCTGGCACCTTGCTGCGGTGCTTACCAATCCGGTTACCTCTGCGGTGGCGTTACGCCGGACCGCGGGAGCCGCCTTGGCGGCAAATGCAATCAAACTTTCGGCCAAACAGCTCCTCGCCCTGCCCGTCCCCAACGGTGGCGCGGCTTGGGACCGAGGCGCTTCGTTGGCAAAAGAATTGGCGTCGAGCAGTCACCTGACGGCACCATCGGACCGTGACACTCTTCTGGTCGAGCTCGGTGCGGTGATGTGTGACGCCTACCAGGTCGCCCCTGATGAACTTCTCGACTGGTGGACCGATCGGTTGGCAATCGACAGCCCAGTCGTGCGTGCGGTTCGTTCGCGAGGGAAAATAGAGTCTGATGGCTGATCGCCCGCATGACTTTGCTTCCGATATCCCTGCAACCGGCGCGTGGCAGCACGGCGACGCCGTTGGCCATCGCCAATTTTTGACCATTGCCGACGATCGGCCATTTGTCCTCGAGTTGGGCGGATCGCTTCGGGCGGTTGAGATCGCCTATGAAACCTGGGGCGAGCTCGATGAGTCGGCATCGAATGCAGTGTTGGTTTGCCATGCCCTCACCGGCGATTCACATGCTGCGGGCGAACTGTCGCGAGCACACAAGGCCGATGGATGGTGGAATGACTTTGTCGGACCCGGCCTGGCCATCGATACCGACCGGTACTTTGTGGTTTGCGCGAACGTGCTGGGGGGCTGCCAAGGGACGACGGGTCCCGCATCGGTCGATCCCGCCACGGGCAAGCCGTATGGTTCCAGCTTTCCGGTGGTAACGATTCGCGACATGGTGCGCACTCAGGCCCGCCTGGCCGACCATCTCGGTATCGACGTGTGGAACCACGTGGTTGGTGGCTCGATGGGCGGCATGCAGGTCATCGAATGGGCCATCATGTACCCCGATCGGCTCCGTTCCTTCACCGCACTGGCCAGCACCCTCGCAGCGTCAGCTCAGCAGCTTGCGTGGAGCGCTCTGGGGCGTCGCTCGCTGGCGCTCGACCCCAAGTGGCGTGGTGGCGAGTACTACGAGGCTGAAGCCGGTGACGGCCCGCACGCGGGGCTTGCCGCAGCTCGCGCGGTCGCACAGGTCACCTACCGGTCCGACGAAGTTTTCCAGAAGCGCTTTGGGCGTGAGTCGCTTGACTCGCTTGACGGTTTTGGACTTTGGGGTCGGTTCCAAGTCGAGAGCTACCTCGATCATCACGGCCAGAAGTTGGCCCGGCGTTTCGACGCCAACTCCTATCTCGTGCTCAACCGGGCCATGGATCTCCACGACGTTGGTCGTGGACGAAACGGCGTCGACAATGCGGTGAAGCGGGTGCGGGTTCCGAGTCTTGTGGTGAGCGTCAGCTCCGACATGTTGTACCAACCTTGGCAGCAACAACAGATGGCCGAAGCGCTCGAATCGTCGGGCCAGTCGGTGCAGTACGAAATGGTCGAGAGTCCGCAGGGGCACGACGGGTTCCTTCTCGAGTCGGCGGCAATTGGGCCGATGATCGCAAAGTTCATCGCCGACACCAACGCCTAGGGGCGAGGCAAAGCTTCGTGCCTGAGATACTCGAAATCGAGATCTATCGAAGGTTCGCCGAGAATGTCATTGGCCGCACGATCCGCAGGGTCGAAGCTCCTGACTCGTGGTACCTGAAGGGGTGCACGGCCGATGCCGTGACCGATGCGATCACCAACGCCACCATCCGGGCTTCCCGGCGCCACGGCAAACTACTTCTCCTCGATCTGGGCGATCAGCGACCGACGCTAGGTTTGCGATTCGGGATGACCGGTCGGCTGATCGTCGATGACGACGCGGCAATCGACGTGCTCGAGTACTCGAGCGACCGAAACGACCCGGCGTGGGACCGGTTCGCGTTGGTGTTTGATCACGGGAAGCTCACGATGCGAGATCCTCGCCGCCTCGGTGGGGTCGAGCTCGATCCCGATGAGGCTGCCTTGGGCATCGATGCCTGGCGGCTCGACGAGAAGGGGCTGTCGAATGCTTTGGCCGAAGGCCGAGGGGCGCTGAAGGCCCGTCTGCTCGACCAGAAGCGGGTGGCCGGCCTCGGAAATCTGCTTACCGACGAGATTCTGTGGCGGGCCGGTATCGCCCCAACTCGGGCAGCCGGAAGCCTTTCACGGGACGAAATCCACCAACTCGCAAGGCAGGTTCGCGAGGTTCTCGATGAACTCGACAGCCGAGGAGGTTCCCATCGAGGCGACCTGCACGACGAGCGTCACGCGGCAGGTGTGTGCCCCCTCGACGGTTTTGACCTGTCCCGAGACAAAGTCGGCGGTCGTACGACCTACTGGTGCCCAAAACACCAGCTCTAGGGTGCTCCCTTTCCGCTGCGTCGCCACCGGCTACGATCAAAGGGTGGATTGTTCGGGATCAGGGCGAGCGGCGCTTCTTCGTCGCACGGTCAGGCGTGGCGTGGGAGTAACGGCGGCGATGCTTGTCAGCGCGCTCGTGCTGGCGGCGCCTGTTGCCGCCCAGGCCGTTCCCAACGGCGCCGAAGCCAACGATACGGTGCAGATCGTGAAGTCGAGTCTGATGGGAATCGCCATTGGGCTGCTCATCTTGACGATTTTCTACTGGATCCACACCGACCCCAAACGGCGTGCTCGAGCGCACTCGAAGAAGCAGGCCCGCAAAGCGGCCTATGCCGAGAGCCGACAACCCGAAGCCGTGGCCAGCAGTGTTGCCGAGGAGAGCATTCACTCAGACGGCATTCACTCAAACAGCATTCACTCAAACAGCATTGATCCAGAGAGCATTGATCCAGAGAGCATCGATGGAATACCTGAGGTTGACGACGCCGTCGTTGAGCTTGTCGACGATGAGTTTGAGCTGCCAGAAGTTGAGCGAGAGGTTTCGTAATGTCGTCCTTTAATCCCCAAGAAATGATCGACCGGTTCGCCTCGCGAGCCGCAGCAGTGAAGAAGCGCACCCTGCCGCCAGTGGGCGGCGATGAGCGGGCGCTCTTCCTCGAACAAGCCCAGAACGATTTCATGGATTTCGCCATGCTGGCCGATGCCGAGGTGCAGTTCGACGATGGGGTATTGACCCTTACGATCGACCTTCGATCCGAAGGCTAAACCTGCGTCGCCCGCTGTGGCGATGAGGCATTTGGTTGCTAAAGTGAGTGACCCTGCGGACGTAGCTCAGTTGGTAGAGCATCACCTTGCCAAGGTGAGGGTCGCCAGTTCGAATCTGGTCGTCCGCTCCAGAGGAAGAGCGCTACTTCGGTAGCGCTCTTCTTGGTTTTTCCTCCAATTTCGGCCCGCACCGACTCAATCTTGCCACCGCCATGAGCACAGGGATGGTTCAGGATTTGAGCGTCCTGCTTGCCTATGTCTTCTTTCGCCGCCAGCGTTCTGTTTTGCCTATCTTCCGCTTGGCCTTTTCTGCGGTTAGCTTCGCTCGGTCAATTTTGGTTGGGTCTTCGCCATCGAGACGCTTCCGGTACCAGATCGATTGCTGGCGGTCGGCAAGTGAGCCCTGCTCCCGGAATGGATTCGGTTTGGTCATTGCGACGCCGCCCACTCCTCGTCAATCGGGTTTGGGTCGAACTCGACGATATGTGCGTTGAGGTCGACGAGGGCGTCCCGAACGGCTTCGGGCGTCGTCCTGAAGAACTCTCGCCGGTGGTTGATTCTATTGACCCGCACCGCAGCAAATCGCCGGTGAAGCTCCGCCTCAAGACCCACAGCATCGTCGGAGAAGAGTAGTGCGTGAACGGAAAATCTGAACGGAACGGAAGCGTCGCCAAGCTCGCGGACTCGGTCAAGAGGTTCAAGGCGTCTAGTCATACCTATCTTAACCATGTCCTCACCGAACGACCCCTGGTTCGAAATGACGTAGACGTGGCCGGCACGTGTATTGGCTTCACGCTTCATAACGTCTGCTTGGGCGGCTTCGACCTCCGCCACCTTCGCTCGCAATTCCGCAAGCTGGTTTGGGTCAGCATCGGGATCGTTTTCGATCGTCGCCAATGCTTGCCGGTGTAGCTCCGCTTCCTTGTCGAGTTTTTCCTGCTCCCGCTTTATCTCCGCTTCGACCTTCTTCTGTTCTCGCAGCTGCTCTTTGTGTGCCCGGTCCGCTTCCTTCTCTCGGAGTTTGGCAGCTTGGTAGAGTCCGGTCACTTGTATTTCGTAGCTTGCGAGTTCGTGATACTCAGGATGAACTTCGATGTTCATCGAAGCGCCGAGCTTGCGGATCTGGTCGCGCTTCTTGCCGAGAGCCGTCATTTTCGCTGCGGAGTTCGTGGCGTTGGTCGCCTTTATGAGGGAGTCGAGTTCTGAGTTGTAGGAGCGAAGCATAAGTTTCGAGAATTGGTCGACCATCTGCCTGCCTTCCTTGATCGACCCGTTGACTGTCCAGCTTGTTGAGCCCAGCACGGCGTCTTTGCGCTTTGCCATCTCCTTTCGGCGCTTCTTTGCGGTAGTAACTGCGTCCTTAAACTCAACCGAGGTCGAGACGGGGTGAGTACCGTCATCGTCGAGTCCTACCTCCTGCATCTCCTGCCGCTCGCCGAGGTCGATGAGTTGTGTCTCGATAGCGGCCACTTCTGATTCGAGGCCAGCGCGTTCCCGGTCGAACGACTCGACCATCTCGTCGTACTCGGATTTCGCGAACTTCAACCAAGCCTCTCGCTCAGCGTCGAGACCTTCAGGGGCGGTGCCGGGGGGCGAGAACGTTTCGTGCGGGGACTCGTAATGGGCGCCGGCTTGGTCGCCGATAACGCTCGTTTCTGCAATCGGTTCAGGAGTTGTTTGAGGCTCGGTGTGCTCGGTCCACTCCGTGCCGTTCCACCATCGCAGTCGGTTCGAGTCGAAGGGGTCGATGTGCCATGCGGGTGGGTTTGCGTCGGACATCTTCCCTCAACTGATTTGTTCATTCGGTATCTATTGTTCGTTCAACTGACCAACAATAACGGGTTCTTCTCTGTCACATTGCTACCCCGGTAGCGCTCTTCTTGGTTTTTGCTAGCCGGTGCCGCGTGCCTCGGTGATGAGACGCTGCTTGAGATCCCATAGGTCCGGCGAGAGTGACACATGGTAGGTGTGGGGGTTCACGAGTCGCCGCACACCCGGGTCAAGCTTCTCGATATCGCGATCGCGGCGTTCTCGGATTTGGGTTAGCGATGACTGCTCGCCCACCCGCTTGCCGTGGCCGTATACGTCGCGTAGCAGCGACTCGACGGCCGACACCCGCTCGTTGGGCAGTCGACGGCGCACGCCGTGTTCGATGGGGTGTTGCAGGGTAATGAAATCGTCGGGGAGTTCTTCGCCGGCCACGGTCAAAAGATCGGCGGTGGCGCGGCCCCGGTCGTCGTAGACCCGGATTAGATCCTTGTCGCCAGGGGTTTGAGACTTCGCTGGTGACTCCGACAGCTTGATTGCCGGCCGCCACTCACCTTGGTTCTCAAGCGCCACCAGCTTGTAGACACCATCGAGATAGGGATGACCATCAGATGCGGTGAGCTTCGATCCAACACCAAACGACAATCGGTTGATGAGTTGCCCGGCTGAGAGTCCATATCGCGGCGCCTCCTGGTCGATCTGGGCCAGGATCTGAAAGATCGAGAGTTCGTCGAGTCCGCTCGAAAGGGTGATGCTGGTTTCGCCGTGACCGGCTGCATCGAGAAGCAGCGCCGACTGAATGGCGAGATACGCAAGGTCGCCAGAGTCGAGTCGAACTCCGACCGGCTTGTGGCCAGCGGAACGCAGCTCGTCGAACACGGTGATGGCGTTGGGGACGCCGCTGCGCAGTGTGTCGATGGTGTCGACCAGGAGCAGACAATCGTCGGGGTACTGCTTTGCATAGGACCGGAAGGCCCCAAGCTCGCCTTCGCCGAGCGCCATGAAGACCTGCACCATGCTGTGGGCATGGGTTCCCTTGGGCGGGACGCCCAGCACCTTGGAGATGCCGGTGTTCGACGAGAAGTCTGCGCCGCCGATGAGGGCCGCTCGGGTCGCCGCCGAAGCCGCATGCTCGGGTGAGCGTCGCAAACCGAATTCGAGAACTGGTCGCCCACGAGCGGCCTCAACCATACGGCTCGCCTTCGTCGCGATAAGCGTCTGAAAATTCAAGTGATTCAGCAACGAGGTTTCGAGAAGTTGGGCGATGGCCAACGGACCCTGCACGATGGTGAGAGGAGCGTTGGGATGTACCACGCGTCCTTCAGGAACTGCTCGGAGCGAAAGCGAATCGAACGAGCCGTTGGCCCGAAGCCAGGAGAGGAAATCGTCATCGAAGAGCTGTTCGCCGGTGGCGGTTCGCTGCGACCGCAACGCCTCGATGTCTGCGTCGGTGATGCTCGCTTCATCCATCCAGTCGAGAAGCCACTCGAGGCCGGCGGCGATGCAGTAGCCCGCCTGGTGGTTGCCGTAGTTGGGACAACTGCGAGTGAAATGCTCGAACTGCGCCGTGCTTTCGTGAATCCCATGGCGGAAATACAGTTGCGCCATCGTGAGTTGGTAGTTGTCGAGAAACAAAGCCCGCTCGGCCCACGCACGTTCAGCAATTCCCATAAGCCCACTAGCCTAAGCGTGAAACGGTGCGACAGTGAACGGAGATATCGCAGTGACCACCATCGATCCCCAAGCCCCGAGCTATGGCCCCGCCACGGCACTGGTGGTGGTCGACATGCAACATGACTTTGCCAGCCCCGATGGCAGCCTGTTTGTAGACGGCGGCGATCAGATTGTCGACACCATCAATTCTCATATAGCCGAGGCCACGAAAGCTGGTGCCTTTGTCGTGTACACCCAGGACTGGCACCCCGAACGCACTCCGCACTTCGTGACCGACGGGGGAGTGTGGCCGGTGCATTGCGTGCGCGACACCTGGGGTGCGTCGCTGTGCGACGACCTCGAAGTTGTCGGGCCCGTCGTGCAGAAGGGCACCAACGGTGAGGACGGCTACTCGGGCTTTACGATGCGCGATGCCACCACCGGCCACGAACGCCCAACCGAACTCCACGAACTCCTGGCCGATAGATCCATCACCGATGTCGTGGTCGTGGGCTTGGCGCTCGACGTTTGTGTCAAGGCCACCGCTCTCGACGCCTTGGCCAACGGCTACGCGGTCTCGGTACCCACCGAGATGTCGCGTGCGGTCAACCTTGAACCGGGCGACGGCGACAATGCCATCGCCGAACTCGAAGATTCTGGGTGCACGATTCTGTAGAGCGTGCCGAGCCGATCGTGGCTTAGGGGTTCGGACCCGCCTCGTAGTGGCGTCGGACGGTCTTGGTGTCGAGCGCTCGGGCATAGATGGCCGTCAGGTGCATCTCGCCGGTGTAGGCGTTTCCACCTGCGGCGCGAGCCCCAACGACCAGCTTGTGTTTCTCCGCTCGTCGAATGTCGCCGGTAATCCGCCAGTCGTCGACGATCTCGCCGTTCACAAAGAGACGGATAACTCCAGAGGTGGTTCGGGCAACCACCACATGGTTGAGTTGGCCGGCGACAAGGGAGACGTCGGAGGATTTGACCGTTGTTCCACGCCGCTTGGTGTCGGTGGTGGAGCTGGCGATTGTGAAACGAACCTGCCCTGACTTGAACCGTTGGATTCCGAGGCTGGCGGTAACCGACTTCTTGTTCTTCTCGAGGGTGATGAGCTGACTGACTCCCGGCTTTGTGCCCTCGGGGTCAATCCAGGTTTCGAAGGTGAAGGCATCGGATTTCGCGATTGCCCGGGTGATCTTCTTTGCGGCCTTGGTGCTTATGGCCGAGGTGCCGGCGAACTCAACGGAGTCGTCGCCGAACTCCACCTTCGCCTGGTTGCGCACTTGCAGGGGGAGGGATTGTCCGCTCTCAGAGGAGTCGGCAAGAACGCCCGAGGATTGCTGTTCGGGCGTGGCGGCAAACTCGTACTGGGCAACCAGACTGTCAGCGTCGCGTTCGACATCGGCCGAGTTGAGAAGCGCCGTGTACGAGGCGCCACCGGTTGCGCTGATGATCCGGAATCGATCCTTGGAATCGGCCCAACCCTCAAAAATCGTGCGCTTGCCGTCGACCGTGGCCTTTGCCGGTATCGAAAGGGTGTGTTTAAAGGCCGGCACGGTATCGATGCGGAATGGAGTGGAGTGCGCAATACCGTCGACGGCGACGAGTCCGCCCTCGAGGTTTGAGCCGATATCGACCGAAATCTTCCGGGGCTTGATTGTTCGCGTAGCGGTGGTGCTGAGACCGTCGGAGTCGGTGACGGTTACCGAGATCGTGAAGCCGGTGTCGCCTTCGAATGGATGACCAACGCGGGGCACGTCGAGAACTAAAGAGGTTTTTCCTTCGGCGGTGGAAACCGGATGCTGATGATCGTCGTGATCGAACAGGATCGACCAGCGATAGCTTGACGGATCGAGTTCGCCGTCGGCGTCGCTAGCGATGGCCCGGAACCTCATCGAGTCTCCGGCTTGGAAGTTGTCGGCATCAGCGGGAACCCTGATCCGCACTTTCGGTGCTTCGCCGACTTGGATGGGAATCGCAGCTGACGATGCGGTGAGCTGACCGTCGCTCACGGTGAGTCGCGCGGTGTAGGAACCAGGCTCAGTGTAGATGTGGCGAGGTGCGCGCCGGTTCGAGCGAGTTCCGTCGCCGAAGTCCCAGTCGTAGGTGAGTGCCGAACCGTCGGGGTCGCTTGCGTCGGCCGAGAACGACACCGTTAGTGGTGCCCGGCCGCTGGCGGGGTCGGCGACCGTTGATCGAACCGTCGGCGCTCGGTTTCCGATTTCGCCGGTGTAGCGGAGGCGTCGTAGCTCACCGAAGGAACCTTCGAAGGAGAAGGTGATGTAGTACAGGTGTCCATCGGGCCCCTGGTCGATCCACGGGATGAAGCTGTCGGTGTCTCGTAGCAGTATTGTGCCCTGGCTCGTGGTGCCGCCGTTCAGTTCCACCAGGGTGATGTCGCCTCGGGCGAAGTCGGCGTACACGTAGTCGCCCTCGATTGCAGCGATTCCTCGAATCACTGGTCCGCCGGTTATCGACGCGTTGAAGCAGCAGCCACCGTCGAGATCATGGGCGTAGAAGTGAACCGGGGGAGTGACGTTGGCCGGGCAGTCGGGGCCGTTCTTTGGCCCGGTGAGCGGGCCCTCGCAGAGCGGCCAGCCGTAGTTGCTTCCGGCAGTGACGAGGTTGACTTCTTCGTACGCCGTCGTTGCGTCGTTCCCGCCGACCTCGCCGACCCAGTAACGCCCCGTCACTTCGTCGAAGGTTGCTTTCCACGGGTTCCGAAGGCCGAGCGCCCAGATCTCGTCGACGTTGGGACCATCGCCATCGAAGAACGGGTTGTCGGAAGGCACAGACCCGTCGAGGTTGATGCGGAGCACCTTGCCGAACACCGTGTCGAGGCCTTGGCTATTGGGGGCGTTGAAGCCGTCGCCGATTGCGAGATAGAGCTTGTTGTCGGGCCCGATGTTGAGCGAACCGCCAATGTGGTTGGAGCCGCCGAATGCGCTGTGGAGCGGACCGGGGTTCGACCAGATCACCGTCTGGGCGTTGAGGTCGTTACCCGACCCGGTGAACGGGAAGCGTCCAATACGGAGCCGACCGTCCGAGGCGGCCTTGTAGTAGATGTACACCGTGTCGTTTGCGCCGATCACGATATCGAGTGAGCCATTCTCGGCTTCGGAGTCGAGGTCGTTGAGCTGCAACCACGGGGTGACGCTGTTGTCGGCCGGATTGATGATGACCACCCGTCCGGTTTGTTCGAGGAGAAGCACACGCCCATCCGAGAGCCAGTCGGCTGCCGCCGCTCGATTGACGCCGCCACCTACGAACTCGTCATTGAAGTCGCCCGGACCAACTTGGACGACCGGCTGCGCCTGAACCGGCGAAAGGGTGAGGAGCCCGAGAAGCAGACTGACGACTAAGCCGAGACCAACCGCCGCTGTTCGGTTTTGAGGAGCGAGAAAAGCCCGCGATGAAGCAGCGGATTTCGAGGGACGGGAAGGGGTTGGCATCTCAGCCACTTTAGATGCATTTAGGTATACTTTCTAGCGTTGGGAGGGGGTGGAAAATCCGTGGAAACGCTGGCGACGTCGATGTCGGAAATCGTTGGGGCGATGCGTTGCCGCCAGTTGCCGGTAGTGCTTCCTGGAACGTTCTGTCGCTCTCGTTCCAGCCAAAGATCTTCAAGGCTCACGACCACGATCTGTGATGGTCCATCAAGGAGTTCGCTCGTCACTTGATCGAACGCGGCGTGCGGCTCGAGCGTGGAAGCCCGATCTCCCCAGGCCTCAACGAATGGTGCCATGTCGTGGGTGTTCACCATCGACATCACCTGCGTTGGCGGTTGGGTGGTGAGGTTGGCCTTGTCGTCAACGTGGTCCTGGCCGATAAACATGCCAAGAATGCCGTGAGACTCAAGGGCTTCGTTGACGCCTGGAGGCACCGTGCCAAGGTTTTCGCCAACGATCACGCTGCCAGCTCGTGCTGACTCGAGGCAGATGATGGCGAGAAGTTCGTCAGCCGGGTAGGCCACGTACGCTCCCTCGGTGGCTCCGCCCCCAGCAGGAATCCACCAACGGCGAAACAAGCCCATGATGTGATCGATACGCAGCAGGCCACCCAAGGCGATCTGGTGACGAAGCGCCTCGCGGAGATACTCGTGACCGCTGCGTCGTGATGCTTCGGGGTGAAGCGGTACGAGCTGCCAATCCTGACCGCCCGCGAAAAAGGTGTCGGGTGGTGCTCCGACGGTGACTCCGTCGACAAACACGTCCTGGTTGGCCCAGATGTCGTAGCCGTCGAGATGCACGCCAACGGGGTAGTCGAGACCGAGGAGAACATTTTGGTCTCTCGAAGCCTTTGCCGTGGCCCGAAGCTGAAGATCGATGGCCCATTGGGCGGCCAGGTGCCAACGCATACGACCAGGGTCGACATCGGCGTCGGTGATGTTGCCGTCGCGGAGTCGTGCTGGCCATGACCGCCAGGCTTGACCGTGCTGCTCGCCATAGGCGCGGAATCGGGCGTATTCGGTGACACGAGGATGCGCGGCTGCCCACGCGTCGATGCGGACATCGCCGATGAGTCGGTCAACCAAGGTTCTCGTTTGCAGCGCAGCGGTGTCGTAGTCGATGGTTCGAGACGGGCCACCGTGAAAGGTGAGGGATCCGTCGAAGGGAAAGGCTGATGGATCGAGGAACAATTCGTTCCAGAACAGCACCGACGCTGGTGAGTAGGGACTCGGGGCTTCATCGGGTTCGCGGTCGGCTTCGAGAAACATCGGCAGCAGTGGCAGCGTGGCGATGAGACCACCTCCGTGGCCCGAGGTCCATTCGATGAGTTCGCGCAGGTGGCTGAGATCGCCGATGCCGCGGTCGTCGTCTCGGCGAAGCGCATACACCGGCGCGAACGCGCCCCAGAGCGGCTTGGCCACGGGGTGGGCACGCTGTGGCGCAGCGATAATCAAACAAGAGTCGTTGCCAAGATGCAGTTGGTGATAGCCGAGCGGCAGATCGACGCGCATCGTCCAAACGTCGCCGCTGCCTATGGCCTCTCCTTCGACAAGGTCGCCACCTTCGGTGACGATTCGAAACGGCGCGGCAGAGCGGGCAACGCTATGCCGTTCAACCGAGCGCAGCTTGCCCTCCCAAGCCACGACGACTGGGGTCAGTGGCAATGGCTGGTAGGCGCTGGCGTTGAGCGCAGAGAGAACGCCCTCGAGTGCCGCATCGGTGGTCTGGACCCGGTTGCCATCGACATCGATGTAGGAGGTCTGAACGCCGGCCGCTTCGGCTCGGTCAGCCAGAGATTGAGTGGTTGCGACCGCGGCTGGCTGTGCTGTGGTGGGGGAAGTTGAGCTCATCGTGCACCTCAGCCGTTGATTTCGGGTGAAGGCTCGGATGAGGCAGCGGGCGCCGTGTTCGGGGCGAGGAATAAAACGCTGAGGGGCGGAACCGTGACCCGGAGCGAGAAGGGTCGCCCGTGGTCGGCTTCGTCGGTTGCGGTGATCGACCCGTCGTTACCCAAATTCGAGCCGCCGTAGCGCTCGGCATCGGAGTTGAGGAGTTCGGTCCATTCGCCGCCGACGGGAACCCCAACCTGGTAGTCCTTGCGAGGAATGGGTGTGAAGTTGGTAATGATCAGAACCGGTCGCTCGCCGGGCGCATGCCGCTCGAAGGCCAACACGCTGTTGTGGTGATCGTCGCCGACAACCCAGGAGAACCCCTCGGGGTCGAAGTCGACCTTGTGCAGGGCGGGCTCGGACCGGAGGAGATGGTTGAGGTCGGTGACCAGATCGAGCATGCCGCGATGTTCGGGGTATTGCAGCAGGTCCCACGCCAACTCTTCGGTGTGAGTCCACTCTTCGGACACCGCAAACTCGCTACCCATGAACAGCAACTTCTTGCCCGGAAGCGACCACTGGTAGCTGTAGAGCAGCCGGAGATTGGCCATCTGTTGCCAACGGTCGCCGGGCATCTTGTCGATCATCGAGCCTTTCCCGTGCACCACCTCGTCGTGGGATAGCGGCAGGGTGAAGTTCTCGGTGAAGGCGTACAGCATCCGGAACGTGATTTCGCTGTGATGGTGGGTGCGATGAATCGGTTCGCGCTCGAGGAACTTGAGCGTGTCGTGCATCCAGCCCATGTCCCACTTCATGCCGAAGCCGAGGCCACCAGAGTCGGTGGGGCGAGACACACCGCCCCATGCGGTGGACTCTTCGGCGATCATTTGAATGTCGGGATGCCGGTTGTACACCGACTCGTTGAGCTGACGCATGAACTGCACTGCGCCGATGTTCTCGCGACCGCCAAACTCGTTCGGGATCCACTCGCCTTCTTTGCGGGAGTAATCGCGGTAGAGCATCGATGCCACGGCGTCGACGCGAATGCCGTCGACGTGGTACTCGTCGAGCCAGAACATTGCGCTCGACATCAGGAAGCTGCGCACCTCGTGACGGTCGTAGTTGAAGATGCAGCTCTTCCAGTCGGGGTGAAAGCCCATACGTGGGTCGGCATGTTCGAACAGATGCGTGCCATCGAAGAGCGCCAGGCCGTGTGCGTCTTCAGGAAAGTGTGACGGCACCCAGTCGAGCAGCACGCCAATTCCCCGCTGGTGGAGCAGGTCGACGAGGTACTTGAAGTCCTGTGGCGAACCGTAGCGCGACGACGGGGCGAAGTAGCCAAGGGTCTGGTAGCCCCACGAGGGGTAGTACGGGTGCTCCATGACCGGCAGGAACTCGACATGGGTAAAGCCGGTTTCGGTGACGTAGTCGGCCAGCTGATGAGCTAGTGCGCGGTAGCCGCCGGGTTCGTAGCGCCAAGAGCCAAGATGAAGTTCGTAGATCGAGATCGGCGCGTCGGCCGCGTTCTTGGCGGCTCGTGTGGCCATCCAGTCAGCGTCGTCCCACTCGTAGGAAAGGTCACCGACAATCGATCCGGTGCGCGGTGGCTCTTCGGTGCGGAAGGCGAAGGGGTCGGCCTTTTCGTGGAGCGCTCCGTCGCCGCCGGTGATGCGGTACTTGTAGCAGCTGCCTTCGGCCGCCCCCGAGATTTCGCCGTGCCAGATTCCCGAATCGTCAGGATGCAGCGTGTCGTTGCTGCCATCCCAGCCGTTCCAATCACCGATGACTTCGACTCGGGTGGCGTTCGGAGCCCACACGGCAAACCAGACGCCCTTCGATGAAAGAATGTGCGCACCGAGTAGTGAAGCCAGGTCGGTATGGGCACCGGAGTTGAACCGCCATCGGTCATCGTCGGTGAGTTGCATCGATCCAACCTTAGGGCGTGCGGACTGTAGGAGCATGCGTACCCATCGGTAATCGATTCGAGGTATCCAGCCGTTGGGACAATTCGTTTCGCGGATTCGTCTGGGGATTCGTGCCGATGACGAAATGGCGCCGTTAGAGTGGGCGGCGACTCTGAAGATTCGGCGTCCACTGCCGAATGGAACCCCGTAGTCACTCCCACAGACACCCCGTGTTTGTGCCCCCACCAAAGGTGCTGTCGAAGTCCAACGTTATGGAATCAGTAAAGCGGCCCAGAACTCTCAGCATTGTCCTCGCCGGTGGCGAAGGATCTCGCCTTCATCCGCTGACGGTGCATCGGGCAAAGCCTGCGGTTCCCTTTGCGGGGCAGTATCGCCTTATCGATTTCGCGTTGTCGAATCTCGCGAACGGCGGGTACCGCAAGATCGTGGTGCTCACGCAGTACAAGAGCCACAGCCTCGATGTGCACATCAGTCGAACCTGGCGCTTGTCGACCATGCTTGGCAGCTATGTCACCACCGTGCCGGCACAGATGCGCCGTGGGCCTCACTGGTTCGCCGGGTCCGCCGATGCGCTGTATCAGAACATGAACCTCATCGACGACGAGGACCCCGAGTACATTTTTGTGTTCGGCGCCGATCACATCTATCGCATCGATCCTCGCCAGTTCCTCGACCAGCACATCGAAAGTGGTGCCGGTGTAAGCGTGGCCGGCATTCGGGTTCCGATCGAAGAGGCCAACCAGTTTGGTGTGATCGACAAGGATCCCAACAGCACCAAGATCTCTCGATTCCTCGAAAAGCCAGCCGAAGTTACCGGTCTTACCGATGACCCAACCAAAGTGCTTGCCTCGATGGGCAACTACATCTTCAGCCGCGATGCGCTTATCGATATTCTGCGCAGCGACGCCGGCGATGAAGATTCCAAACACGACATCGGCGGCAACCTGATTCCTGCCCTTGTTTCGACGGGCCAGGCGCATGCGTACGACTACACGACCAACCAGATTCCCGGCGACGACGGTGCCAGCAGCCACTACTGGCGCGATGTTGGAACCCTGGATAGCTACTACGACGCCCATATGGATCTCGTGGCACCGCAGCCGGTGTTCAACCTGTACAACAAAAGCTGGCCAATTCATACCCTTGGCCGTCACCTACCGCCGGCGAAGTTTGTTCGCGACGGCGATGCCGATTGCAACGTGGCCAATGCGCTGTTCTCGCGTGGCGTCATCGTCTCTGGTGGCACCGTGCACAACTCGGTGATTTCACCTGGAGTTCGTATCGAGGCCGGCGCAGTAGTCGAGGATTCGATCCTGATGGACGACGTGCACATCGGCGCCGGTGCCGTCGTGCGCAAGGCCATCATCGATAAGAACGTTCACGTACCAAGCGGCGTTCGAATCGGTGAAGACCTCGACGCCGACGCCAAGACCTTCACCGTCAGCAACAACGGCGTAGTAGCCGTAGCCAAAGGCACCAACATCTAGACCCCGAGAGCTCGACACTCGTGTCAGACACGAGTGTCACATCGACGTCCGTCAATATGAATACAGTGTCTGGAAGCCGCGCGGATTGGGCTTCGCCCAATGTGCCGGCTTCTTGAAACTCAGCGGATGTCAAAATGTGCGCAAGCGCTTATCCGCTGAGTTTCCTGGAACCGTATTTCGGGAACTCTACTTCGCTTGAAGTTCGGCGTAGAGGGCTTCGTAGGCTTTTGCTGGTTGGGTCCAGCTCCAGTCGATGGCCATGCCTCGCTGAATGATTGCTGAGCGACGAGCGGGTTCTTGCCAGGCTCGTGCGGCTCGGTAGATGGCATCGATGAGACCTGCGGTGTCGACCGACGACGATACGAAGCCGGTTCCGGCATCGGGGTTCTGGTCGGCATCGACCACCGTGTCGTGGAGTCCGCCGACATCGGTGACGACCGGAATGGTTCCGTAGGCCATCGCCTGCATCTGGGCGAGGCCACAGGGCTCAAAGCGGCTCGGCATGAGCAACAGATCGGCACCAGCGAAGATCTTGTGGGCCAGACCGATGTCGTATCCGTTACGGAACGAGATCCGGTCGGGGTAGTCCACTGCGAGATCATCGAGCAGGTCGGCCAGCGACGCATCGCCCGAGCCGAGCACCAACAGTTTCGCCGGAACGTTCTGAAGAAAGCGGGCGGCGTCGACGGCGAGGTCGACACCCTTTTGGTCGACGAGTCGGGTGACCATCCCGATGACTGGCTCGCTACCGTTATCGGGCAAACCGAACTCGGCAAGAAGTTCGGTTCGGTTGGTGGCTTTCCCACTTAGATCTTCGGCGGTGAAGTGGCTGGTAAGAAACTCGTCGGACTCGGGGTTCCATTCGCCCACGTCGATGCCGTTCACGACACCGCTGAGGCGGTTGCCGAGGTTGCCGAGATGCTCGTGCAGCCCCATGCCGTCGGCTTCGGTGATGATCTCCTGGGCGTAGTTGGGGCTTACGGTGACAACCCGATCAGCGAGACGGATCCCACCGAGTAGGGGATTGGTTCCGCCGTACCATGCGAAGTAGTGGGGGCGGGTGGGCAGTTCGTCCATCCAGCCCGGGTTGGTGATGCCCTGGTAGCCGAGCGTGTGGATGGTGAGCAGACTCGGTGGTGCCTCAACAAGGAAGCCAAGTGCCGCTGCGGTGTGCCAGTCGTTGAGGTGCAGCACGTCGGGAACGCTCTGGTTCACGAGGGCGGCGATGGCGGCAGAGAAGCCAAAGAACCGAAGATCGTTGTCGGGGAACGCGACACCTTCGTCGTCGGTGTAGGGATGAGGCTTCTCGATCCACGGAACGTCGACCAGCGTGATCTCGCCGAATCCCTCGACGATGCCGGTGCGAGCTGTTCCGGGGCGTGCCCACTCGGGCAGCAACAGCTTGGTCGATGTTTCGTTGGACAGTTTGAGGCGTTCGTAGTCCGGTACCACCACGGTGAGGTCGTGGCCGTTGGCGCGAAGTTGTTTGACGAGCCCAGCCGATGCTTCAGCCATTCCGCCGACTCGAGCAATTGGTGCAAGCTCGGCGGCGGCAAAGAGAATTTTCACTGGTGCTACTCGGCCGCGCTCGGCGGGTTGTCAGCAGTGAGGTTGTCGGCACTGAGATTGTCGGTACTGAGATTGTCGGTACTGAGGTTGTCGGTACTGAGGCGTTGGAGAACCGTGATGGTCCAGCCGTCAACTTCCCACTCGTCGTTCTCGGCAACGAGGAGGTCGCGGGTCTTGGTGGTAGAGGTATCGATCTGCACCTGCCACATCGAGCCGCCAAGTCCCTCGGGCACGGTGAAGTTCACGGCGTCCCAGTGGGCGTTGAACAGCACAAGAAAGCTGTCGTCGACGATGCGTTCGCCGCGAGAGCCAGTGGCGACCAGACCCTCGCCGTTTAGGAACACCGACATCGACCGGGCATAGCCCGAGTTCCAATCCTGGGAGGTCATTGCCTGCCCGGCAGGGTTGAACCAGCCAACGTCGTTCAGTTCGGAGCCGTGGGTTGCGGTGCCCTGGAGCCAGTGATGGCGCCGGAACATGGGGCGGTCTTTGCGGAACTTGATGAGTCGTTTGGTGAAGGCGAGCAATTCTTCGTCGAGCGTGCTCCAGTCGAACCACGAGATCGCGTTGTCCTGGCAGTACGCGTTGTTGTTGCCGCCCTGCGAGCGGCCGAACTCGTCGCCGCCCAGCAGCATTGGAACGCCCTGGCTCAGAAAGAGCGTGGTGAGCAACGACCGCTGGCGCACCTTGCGGGTAGCGATAATCGCCGGGTCGTCGGTGGGGCCTTCGGCGCCGGAGTTCCAGGATCGATTGTGGGAGTCGCCGTCGCGGTTCTGTTCACCGTTGGCTTCGTTGTGTTTGTTGTCGTAGGCCACAAGATCGGCAATGGTGAAGCCGTCGTGGGCGGTAATGAAGTTGATGCTGGCGCTGGGTCGACGTCCTGACCACTCGTACAGATCGGAGCTGCCGGTAAAGCGCGATGCGAAGTCGGCGAGGCTGCCGGGTGCGCCCGCCCAATAGTCGCGAACCGTGTCGCGGTACTGGCCGTTCCACTCGGACCACAGGGCCGGGAAGTTCCCAACCTGGTAGCCGCCATCGCCGACATCCCAAGGTTCGGCGATGAGCTTGACCCGATTGATGATGGGGTCCTGGTGGATCAGGTCGAAGAATGCCGAAAGTCGGTCGACAGCGTGTTCTTCGCGGGCCAGGGTCGAGGCAAGGTCGAACCGGAACCCGTCGACGTGCATCTCGGTTACCCAGTATCGAAGGCTGTCCATGATGAGCTTGAGCACGTTGGGGTGCCGCATGTTCATGGTGTTGCCGGTGCCGGTGTAATCGACGAAGAATCGCTTGTCTTCCTTGGAGAGTCGGTAATAGGCGGGGTTGTCGAAGCCCTTCATCGACAGGCTGGCACCGAGGTGGTTTCCCTCAGCGGTGTGGTTGTAGACCACGTCGAGGATGACCTCGAGTCCAGCCTCGTGGAGGGCTCGCACCATTGCCTTGAACTCGTTGACCTGTTCGCCGCGATCGCCGCTGGCCGAGTAGGCGTTGTGGGGCGCAAGAAAGCCGATGGAGCTGTAACCCCAGTAGTTGGTGAGGCCTTTCTCGACGGTGAAATGCTCGGGCACGAACTGGTGGATCGGCAGCAATTCGATGGCGGTCACGCCAAGGTCGACCAGGTAGTCGATGATGGCGGGGTGGCCGAGGCCGGCGTAGGTGCCGCGGAGTTCTTCGGGAACGCCGGGATGGGTCATGGTGAGACCCTTCACATGGGCCTCATAGATGATCGATTGTCCAAGCGGAGTCTTTGGTGGACGGTCGTTGGCCCACTCGAAGAAGGGGTTCACCACCACCGAGCGAGCCTGGTTGGGAGCGCTGTCGCGCGTGTCCATCGAGTCGGGCTTTGACTGGTCGTGTGAGTACAGGACCGAGTCCCACTCGACCATGCCCTCGACCGCTTTGCCGTAGGGGTCGAGAAGTAGTTTGTGCGGGTTGCAGCGTTGACCTTCGGCGGTATTCCACGGCCCGTGCACGCGATAGCCGTATCGCTGGCCGGGTTTGATTCCGGGCGCGTAGCCGTGGTGCGCGTAGGCTGTGCATTCGGGGAGCGTTACCCGAGTTTCGGCACCGTCGTCGTCGAAAAGGCAGAGTTCGATCCGGTCGGCGATCTCAGAGAACACCGAGAAGTTCGTTCCGGATCCGTCAAAGGTTGCACCCAACGGTTCTGACTCGCCGGGCCACATGGAGATAGTCATTGGACCAAAGCCTATGCCTTACTCTCGTCTTCTGGTTGTGATGCAACGCATTGTCGGGACGCCGAGACGGCCGACAACCAACGCTACTTCTTGACTGATTTCTTGACGGTCTTCTTGGTAGCTGCACGCGAACGCTGCACGGCTGGTTTGTAGACCTGGTCTCGGTAGTCGGCAACCATGCGGGCGGCAGGGACCTTGGGTCCAAGCGTTGCCCAGTTGTGGCGGACCATGTCGAGCCATTCGGTCGACGGGCTTCCGTTGCCAGCGTAGAAGAGCGGGATGATCTCGTTCTGAAGTAAGTCGTTGATGGAGTTCGCTTCGAACTTGTCGCGGGTCTTCGGTACTTCAGATTCTGAAGTTGCCGGAGCCCAGCCGTTCTTTCCGTCGTACATTTCGTCCCACCAGCCATCGAGGATCGAGCACTGGAGGCCGCCGTTGAGGGCTGCCTTCTCGCCGCTGGTTCCCGATGCTTCGTGGGGGCGAATTGGGTTGTTGAGCCAGACGTCGCAGCCGGCGTACATGTCGCGGGCGATGGCCATCTCGTAGTCGGGTACAAAGATAAATCGACCGTTGGCGGCCTTGGAGTTACCGAACGAAGCAATCTTGTTCAGCAGCGCCTTACCGGGTTTGTCGGCGGGGTGCGCCTTGCCGGCAAACACGAACTGGATCGGACGGTCGTCGTCGCCCAACATTTCGACCACTCGCTCCATCTGGAGCAGCATGAGGTCGGCGCGCTTGTAGGTGGCGAAGCGGCGAGCGAAGCCGACGGTGAGGGCCTTGGAATCAAGGTTCTTGGCGTTGAGTCCGCGGCTGTCGATCATGTCGATAAGGCGGGCACGGCCAGCCTTCTTGACCTTGCGCATGGTGGCGTAGTCGATGCTGTCGACGTCGGCCCAAGCAACGGGTGATCCCATTTCCCAGTCTTTGCCGAGTTTGTCGTCGAACACCTCGGCCAGGTCGGGGGCTACCCAGGTGCGAGCGTGTACGCCGTTGGTAACCGAACCAATCTTCTTTCCGCCCGGAACGTTGGCGAACAGCTGGCGACTGACCTTGCCGTGAAGCTTCGATACGCCGTTGGCTGCTCCGCTGAGCGACAGGCAGAAGGCGGCCATGTTGAATGGCTTCGGGTTGCCTTGATCGTCGGGACTGCTGGCCATTTTGTACAGCGTGCTCATGGGCACGTTGTTGGTCTTTGACCACGCACCTACGTACTTCTTTACCAACGACCGGTCGAAACGGTCGATACCGGCCGGGACCGGGGTGTGGGTGGTGAACACGGTGCGGGCCTTGGTTGTTTTGACCGCTTCGGTGAAGCTGGCGCCCTGCTCGAGTTCTCCTTCAAGGAGTTCCAGCAGCATGAAGCCAGCGTGGCCCTCGTTGAGGTGGAAGATGTCGGGGCAGATGTCGAGTGCGCTGAGCGCCCGAAGTCCGCCGATACCGAGAATGAGTTCCTGACGCACGCGGTGTTCGTTGTCGCCGCTGTAGAGGCGATCGGTGATCATGCGAGCGGCGGGGGAGTTGCCCGACACGTTGGTGTCGAGCACATAGAGGCTGATGCTTCCGACTGCGAGCTTCCAGACTCGAGCCGAAACCGCTTCGTCGCCAACATCGACCGACACGGTGACTCCGGTGTCGACGTAGCCGGTGAGGGCGGGGTCGCAGTAGTCGTAGCGCTCGGTCTGCTTGTTGCCCTTGATCTCCTGGCGGAAGAATCCCTCTTGGTAGAATAGTCCCAGACCGACCAGTGGCAGGTTGAGGTCGCTGGCCGACTTGAGGTGGTCGCCGGCAAGGATGCCGAGGCCGCCGGAGTACTGCGGCACGAGCTCACTAATGCCGAACTCGGCGGAGATGTACGCCGTGGTTGTCTTCTTCGGTGCGCCGTTGACGACCTTCATAAGGCCGGCGTGCTCGGTCTCGACCAGGCTGACGAGCTTGTCGTTGGCAAGAAAGGACTTCCATTGGCTCGCCGTGAGGCGGGTGATGGTGTCGACCGGGTGGCGGTACTGGCTGGCACCCGGAAGTGCCTCTAGCAGTTGGGCGGTGGGCTGATGCCAGGTCCAGCGATGGTTCCGTGCAAGGTCGAACAACTTCTGTTCGATTTCGGGGCGTTGGTTCTGGTTCATTTGGCAGTGAGCTCCTGCGTGTGCGGGTTTCGCGTCTTTGATGTTGACGTAGTAGTGACTGGATTTTTCGACGACGGAAGGACGGTCGCGAGCTGATCATGCTACCGAGTGTTCACGTGGTCTTGTTTGTTTGTCGGCAGATAGTCAGAAGTATTGAGAGTCGGTTGCTCGCTAGCGAAGAACCGGCGCCCCACAGCTAATGTCGGCGGACATGGAAGCTAATTTTGGTGTCGATCAGGTCAGGTTGTTCCTGCATCTCCTTGGAGCCACCGTGTGGCTCGGTGGTCAGATCGTCATGCTCGGAATTTTGCCGGTTCTGCGCAGCATCGGCGGCGATGCGCCGAAGCAGGTTGCGGGTCGGTTCGGAGCCTTGTCCTGGCCGTTCTTCGGACTGGCCGTGGTCACCGGCATCTGGAACATGCTGGCGGTCGACGGACAAGGAAACTACGCGGCCGTGTTGGGTATCAAGATGCTGATTGTTCTCGTTTCGGGGGCAGCGGCGTTTGTGCACCAGCGCACCGACAACCCGGGGCTCCGCGGCGCAACCGGCGGTATTGGATTTCTGGCTGCCCTTCTTGCAATGTTCCTGGGCTTGGCGCTCTCGCACTAGCAACATTTGGCCCCGCAGTCGGTTCGTCGCAATGACCTGACGACGGGCTACGATTACCGGTTCACGTTCTGCGTCGGTGCCCGAGCGGCCCAAGGGAAGGGACTGCAAATCCCTACAGTCGCGGGTTCAAATCCCGCCCGGCGCTCCAAAGCCCTCCGAACTTCGGTTCGGGGGGCTTTCGTTCTAGCTGGATGGGAACTCCGACGAACAGTGTCGGGTCGAGCGCTGGTGGATAGATTGAGGAGGTGACCGACAACGCCCCGCATCCCGGTTGGTGGCTGGCCTCCGATGGCCGCTACTACCCACCGGAACTCCATACCGACGAGAAATACCGGTCGAGTTGGTCGTCGACCACGAATCCTGCCGCTGACCCTGCTTCTGGACCGATGCCAGCGGTTGCCGATCACGACCTCCCCGTTCCATCGTCGGTGTCTTCGGTTGCCGATCTGTATCCATCGGCTCCGCCGTCAATGGGCACGCCGGTCTCGCCCCAATCGCTTCCCGCCCCCACTGCCAATCTTGGCGCGACAACGCCGCCGATTGCGGCGAAGCAGGCACCGCCCGCCAACTGGCCTGCCGGACAAAGCGTTCAGGTCGAGGAACCCTTCGACCGCAACCGGGTAGTGGCTATTGGTCTGTTTGCTTTGGCCGCGGTGGCCATTACCGGAGCGTTTCTGCCGTGGGTGTCGGTTTCAGGCGAAACCATCGAAGGCAGCCTTACCGGGTGGCAACGCAACGACGGAAAGGCCACCGTCGCGATTGCCGTAGTGCTCGCCGGAATCGCCGGAATGCTGTTCGTCGGCTGGAAGTCGGCGCTCGTCAAAGTTGCGCTGGTTGCGTCGGGCATTGCGCTGGCCGTTATCGCGATCGTTGACGGGTTCAACGTGATCAGCGAAGGGAACGAACTCGACACCTCAAGCTTCGATATCGATTTCAGTATTGGGCTGGGTTCGTGGGTAACCGTTGCGGTCGGGGCGCTGCTGGCGCTTCTGTCGCTGGTCGAGCGATCGTCGTGGACCAAGCTGTAGCCCAACGGACCAACTGTTGATTTTTAGCGGCTGATCGTTACGGTGTCGCCGTTGCGTGTCGCCCACGCAATCTGTGCCCGCTCGGCGCCCTCGCCGGTGATGCGCCACTCGTCGCCAACCTGCTCGAGTTCGAGCTTGCTACGAAGTCGCCACCAATCGGCAAGGTCGGCTGGCGCCGCTTTCCAAAGATTGCCTTGGGTGCAGCGAGAATCGAGTTCGGCGAGCAGGTTTTTGTACGCCTTGAGCGCTTTGCCCTCGGTCACGTAGTCGGGGTGGATGATGAAGTTTGCCAGGCCGTTCTCGGATTCGATGATGTCGAGTTGGGTGCACCAGAGGTCGAGATCGAACCGGTTCAAGATGTTGAACAGCGAGTAGTCCTGAATGCAGGTGGTGGGAAGTTCGACCACATCGCCGAGGAAGTACGGAAACACCGTGCAGCATCCGCCGCGCTGAGGATCGAGATGGCCCACGTTGGGGAACGACATGTCGTAGGAGATGTCGAGTTCGCTGATCCACTCAGGGTTGCGGTACATCACCGGCGACCGGAAACCTACGGCGTTGAACCGACGCGCGTAGTTGGCGATCTTGGGTCGTCGTTCGCTGAAAACCTTGTAATTCGAGAACAACCCGCCGTCGTGGTTGAGGCCGTGTAGTCCAATCTCGCAGCCCAGATCGCGAATTTCATCGAGCACGAGACCGTCGATGTCGTAGCGAACCTCGGGTACCACCTGGAACGAACTGGGAAACCCGAAGCTGTTATCGATGCGGGCCATCTCGGGGGAGAAGGCCAGCCCGGCAGCTTCCTCGACGTCGTGGGTCATGATGACGGCGCCATTGTAGCCTTCGGGCCAATACCAAATGACGGGCACTCGGTCGACGTCGTTGGCTGCCATGGCCGATGCGAGGGTGCGCCGATGGATCTCTTCGACGGTGGTGTCGACAGGCCACTGTGGCTGCCGGATGGTGTCCCAACCCGCAAGTGCCCGACGTTGCGCTACCCGGCGAACATTGGTGGAAAGAAGCGGGCGAACGAAGTAGTACGCCCGCCGAACCAGCGCCTTCGGGTCGGTGCCGGTCGGATCGGGTAGATCGTTCTCGATGTAGGCCTCGGTGCGAAGTGCGTCGACAACTTCGTCGGGGTCATAGGGGAGTGACTCGCCGGCCGATGTGGCGGGAAGCATCGGTGCGCTGTCGGCATCGGCAGAGGTCTGTCCGGTGCGAAGCGAACCGAACCCGACATGGGAGTCGGTAATGGCAAAGAAGCCATCGTCGGACGGGCTCGGAGTATCCTGCGGTGCACCGGTTGGCAGCGTCGAGAGAGTAAGCGGCATGCGGAAGCGGTCGCGCAAAACACGAGCTACTTGCTGCGCAGCGGCACCCTGCGGCATCTCGGTAGTGCTCAACGGAGGAATCCCTTTAGGCCCTCGAGGCCCTTGATTCCTTTGAGATCAGCAACGGTCCACTTGTCGAACCGGTGGCCCTGCTGGGCGAATCGTTTGATTTCGGCTGGACTCGGATAGGTGTGCTCGGGCCAATCGCCTTCGGGCTGGGGCTGGGGCACCAGTTCGAGGGGAGATCCGGCAAGCACTTCGGCGAGCATCTCGCCGCCGACGGTGGAGCTTTCAAGGTTGAGGTCATAGACCGTGTCGCCGTCGTTGATCGAGACCTTTCGCTGGTCGACGATGGCGCCGGTATCGAAACCCTTCTCGAGAACGTGCAGGGTGACGCCTGCATGAGGGTCGTCGTTGAGGAGCGCGAAGAAACTTGGGGCCATGCCGCGGTTGTGGGGGAGGTAGGACTTGTGGAGATTCCATGAGCCTGAACCGGCAACCTCGCGGGCTGCTTTGCCGACGTAATGGCTGAAGTTGGTGGAGATCACCAGGTCGGGTTCGAGGTCTCGAAGCCAGGTCAGCGACTCCTCAGCGTTGATGTCGCCGCTCCGGTGAGTTGGCACATTATGTTGTTCGGCCAGCTCACTCGGGCTTACCGGCACGGCGTCGTCTCGCGTGCTATCGCCCATCAGGCGACGGAGGATCTTCATCTTTGCCATCTCGATGAGGTACCGGGGGCCGGATTTCTTCAACACCATGGCGATTGCTTGGGGTGGGGTGTGCTTGTAAATCGGCTGGGTTGAGAGCACCGATCCGACAATCCACTCGGGATGCTGTGCATAGACCTGGCGTTGCATCTCGCCCGCGAATTCATCGTCGACGGCAAGAAAGATTATTCGCATGAACAAACCAATTGGGAGGGGGAGAACGGGGGGAACGCCCTAGCAGAGAGCGACTCGCAAGTACACATGTACCAGCTGGACAAGTACCAAGAGTGGCAGATTTCATCCAATTTCGCTAGGGCCACTATTGAGTTCAGGTGTCACATGCATCTACCCTAAGGTTCGCATGTCACGTCTTTCCCCCCAACGTGTCAGAAACATCTTCGCGTCTCTGACCTCTCGCTCGCCGGTCCGCTCATCGAACTCCGCCGCTGCTTCGCGCGCCGCAGGAGCAATCGAGGGTCCCGGTTCGCTCTGTATTGTCCGCCAGCATCATCGCTACGAGATCGCCACCCGCCGCGAGGCCGAGGCGTATCGCGACAGCGGCTTTGTGGTCGACGTCATCATGCTGGCTGATCCGGACAATCCCGATGGCCCGCGCACCGAGACGGTCGAGGGCGTCACGCTGCACCGCATTCCAGGTTCTCGAACCAAGGGCGGAGCCGTGCAGTACCTCATCGACTATCTGGGCTTCATGGTTCGGTCGGGGGCAATGCTCAACAAGTTGCATTCGACCCGCCGCTATCAGGTCGTACAGGTTTCGACGCTGCCTGACTTCTTGTTGCTAGGCGCACAACCGGTGCGTGCTCGCGGCGCAAAGGTGGTGTCCTTCATTAAGGAGCCAAGTCCCGAACTTGGGCGCACCATCTATAACAACACCAAGTGGGATATACCGCTGAAGGCCTTCGAGCAGATGGCGATCCGCCTCGCCGACATGGTCCTCACCGTGACCGATGAGCTTCGAGAGACGTTGATCGACCGCGGCGCCAAGGCCGACCGAACCCATGTGGTCATGAACGGCGGTGGCGAAGAGCATTGGACGGTGGGCCTCGAAAGCCGACCAACCCCTGATCCCGAGTTCTTCACCGTTATCTGCCATGGCACGATCGAGCATCGGTACGGGCACGACACCATCGTCGACGCCGTTGCGTTGCTTCGCGACGAGATGCCCGACCTTCGACTCACCCTTTGTGGCGAGGGAAGCTATTCGGGCGAGATCAAAGACGCCATCAGTGCAAAGGGTCTCGACGACATCGCCACGTTCAATGGGTTTGTCAGCCACGACGAACTCATCGACCACATCTGTCGGGCCGACGTTGGCATCGTTGCTCAGCTGGCGTCGGAGTATTCGCATCTGGTCAACACCAACAAAATGTTCGAGTACATGATGCTCGGCCGACCGGTCATCGCCACGAAGCTGCGGTCGGTATCGACCACCTTTACCGACGAAGAGATCGAGTTCTACGAAGCGGGCGATCCCGAGTCGCTCGCCGACGCAATCCGGAACCTCCGTGCCAACCCTGCTCGTCGAGCCTCGTTGGTCGACGCCGCGGGCAACGCGCATCGCACCCGCACCGCGTGGGCTATCCAACGCGAACGTCTCATCACCGAGATCACGGCATTGGCACAAACATCAAAGTGGTGGAAGTCCTAACCCGTGGCTAGAACTTCGTTCGCCGACTACCAGGCGACCCGTTACTTTTTCCCGCTCGACGGGCTTCGGGCGCTGTCAGCCGCCCTAGTGGTCACCTGGCACACACGCGATTCGCCGCTCGAGTTCTTGCAGGGCGAACGCGGCGTCACGGTCTTCTTCGTGCTGTCCGGGTACCTCATCACCATGCTGGCGCTTCGCGAAGAAGAGTCGAAGGGCGCTCTTTCGATCAAAGGCTTCTTCCTTCGACGCGTCTTTCGAATTTTGCCGCTGTACTACATCGTGCTCGCCGCGTACGCCGTGCTCGTGCATCTGTTCGACGCCGACAAGGCAGGCGATTTCAATGCCGCGCTGCCGTACTACCTGCTGTATTTCTCCGAAGTGCCGCTACTGCTGAACGAGGTTGAGGTTCCGTTTAACCACTCGTGGTCACTTGGTATCGAAGAGAAGTTCTACATGGTTTGGCCGTTCCTCGCGTTCGGGTTCATGAAGAGCAGTCGGTTCCGGCTTCCCCTCTCTCTCATTCTCGGTTCGTTGCTGCTGGCCAGTGGTCTCATCTGGCCCCATTTCGGCCATCCCGTTGCATTGATCGAGCCCTACGGTCACATCCTTATCGGCGCCGCAATGGCCTTTGCTTTGCACAACAAACGCTGGTTCGAGCGGCTCGGGTTCTTGCAGAACCCTGCGACGTATTGGGTGCTCGGGCTGATCTGCGTGGTGCTCGGTGTCACCGAGGCTCGCTGGGCATTTGAGCTGTTGGCATTCCCGACAGCCCTGTTTGTGGGGGCGATGGTTCTGCAACCGCGCCACACCATTAGCCGGGCGCTCGGGTTTGGTCCGCTGGCCTGGTTGGGAACGCTCAGCTACGCCGTGTACCTGATTCACCCTGCGGTTCTGGGGTTCGCCGAACGGCTGATTCCCTCTGATGGCGGGCGCCTCGACGACATTTTGACCTTGATTATCGGGTACACACTTTCCGTTGGGATCTCGGTTGTCCTGCATCGAATGATCGAAAAGCCCTTCATCGCATGGGGCCGCAAGTTCGACAAATCTCGCCTTCCGGCCGCCGCTCCCGCTGCTGGTGATGTTGCGACCGATAACGATACCGGTTCTGATGGAGATGGCGACCAGACCGCTGGCAGTGGCTCAGCACTGATCGATCTTCGCGACGATGTTGCGGCTCCGGTACCGGGGAATAGAGCGGCTAAGTCCGATTTCGAGTCTGCAAACCGCTCTCTTCTAGGGGCTGGCCCATTGGCCTCCGGCCAGTCCGCGCAGCCCCCCGGCGTTCCCAACGGCAACGGCGGTCATAGGAGCACTTCGGCGTCGGCACAGACATCGCCGGCCAACCTTTCGTTTGCTCCGCTTCCTCCAGCGGTGGCGTGGGGGAGCGGTGCATGGGTTGAGGCTCGAGGTACCGCCACCGTTCGACGGTCGTCGGGCGCTGTGGCACTCGAGTCGGCACCGCGGCCGGTCGTTTCAAAGGTGCAGCAGTCAGAACAAAAGGTCGCGAACGGCGCTGATGTTGCCGATGCGCCGGCGGGAGCGCCAGATCGGCTTCGTGCATCGACAGCCGACACACTGAAATCGGAGAAGCCAGCCGAGGAGTTGACCCGGCCCGACATCGAGCCAGCGCTCGAGCAACCTGCAGTGTCGCCCGAGGCGTCGCCGAAACCGGCGCCCGATTCATCGGATCGCCGCTCGAAGCTCTGGCCGTTGGTCGGACTCCTTGCCGTTGTCGGTCTTGGGATCGTGGCGCTTTTTGGTTACTTCTTCGGGCCCGATTCCACTGCGGACATACGCACACCTGCCCAGATCGATGACGTGCGAGTCGATGGCCGCGTGTTGGTCGATGGCACCGGTGAACCGCTGCGTCTCCAGGGCGTTACCCAAGCTGGTGCGCAGTATGCCTGCGCACAGGGCTGGGGCATCTTCGATGGTGCCGCCGACCAAAGTTCAGCCGCAGCGATGACCGAGTGGGGGGTCAACGCCGTACGCCTGCCGCTCAACGAACATTGCTGGCTTGGTACCCAGGGCGTGGCGGCCGACTTCTCGGGTCAGAACTACCAAGACGGCGTGCTGTCATACGTCGATACCCTCCGGGCCCAAGGTCATGCGGTCGTGTTGAGCCTCGACTGGTCCGGCACTGGTGTTGGTGGGGTCGCCGTCGATGACCAGGGAATGCTTCCCAACGCAGAAAACTCGGGCCGGTTCTGGCAGTCGGTGGCTGACGAGGTTGGCGACCGTCCGGGCGTGCTCTTTGAGTTGTTCGCGTCGCCGGTCACCGGAGAGGGAGCCTGTCTCACCGAGGGTTGCGCTGCCGACGACACCGTCTATTTGGGATTTCAGCCTCTCATCGACACCGTTCGAGCCACCGGGAGCGATACCCCTATCATCCTCACCGCTCCTGCGCCTGGCATCGACAGCTCGCTCATCTCCGAGCTCACGTTTGCTGACCCCACCAAGCAGCTCATCATTGGCTTCAAGGCAATCGATGGCCCCGACAGCACCACTGGTAGCGGTACGTGTGCAGCTCAACAATGTTGGGAGGATGCTGCCGACGCAGCCTCGCCCGATAACGGCGAGAGTTCCTACCCTGGACTCGCTATTTCACTAGCTACCGCCGAGTGCTCGCCCGATGCGTACTCGTCGTCGCTCGAGCGCCTTGAGTCGCTAGGTGTTTCGGTGTTCGTTCCAGGTTGGAATACCTGGGATGCCTGCGGTGAAACGCCAGCCCTGCTCGCCGATGCCGACTTCAACCCGACGCCGATGGGCCAAGCGGTTATCGACAGCTTCCGCTAGCCGCAGCGGGTGACCAAGGCTCAGCGCAGCGGGTGACCAAGGCCCAGCGCAGCGGGTGACCAAGGCTCAGCGCAGCGGGTGATCGGTCTTGCGCTCGGCGACCGGCGGCAGGTCCGATACGTTGCGGTTGACGCGGGCGGGGTTCCCGAAGGCAACGACGCCTGGCGGGATGTCGCGGCTTACGACCGAGCCCGAACCAATAATTGATCCGGCGCCGATACGAACGTAGGGGAGGAGTGTCACGCCGACACCGATCTGGGCGCCGGTTTCGATGATGGGACCTGCCATAACGTCGGCGGAGTCGTCGTCGCCGGGGTACAGGTCGTTGGCGATGCTAACGCCGGGTGCAAGGAAGGCGCCATCTTCGATAATGGTGAATTGGGCGACGTAGATGCCGGTGTGAATCTTGACGTTGTCGCCAATCACACAGCCGTAGTCGATAACGGTGTTGCCCCAGATGGCCACGTTGTCGCCAATGGTGCACTCTTCACGAACAACTACGTTGTGCCCGGTCTGGAAGTTCTTCCCGATGGTGCTGCCGTTATAGAGAATGGTGCCGCTACGAAGCCGCGCGTTATCACCGAGCTCGAGCGGAGGTACCTCTTTGCGTTCGCAGTGGTAGCCAACGACAACATTGTCATCCAGGTTGTGGGAGGAGTTCTCGGGTGCACCGGCGGGAGAAGTCATAGAAGTAGAGAGCCTTAAGGTCTGGGGGGTCTCAGAGGGGCCGAGATGGTGCTCGGGCGAGACGGGTGCTCGAATGAGACTATTTCTAAGCGTACCGTGCGGAGCAGGGTCTTTCCAGACTAGCCAGCAGGGTTTCCCCAAGGATTGGAAGCCGGCGTGGTACCTGCGGGCGCTCTTATTGAGCCGAGAGAACCGACCGGTTGAAGCGCGCAGGTTGTGCTGAAAGGACACACAGATTGGTATTCGCTGCGCCGTACTTGTTTAGGGGCCTAAGGTCGGCTAAGTTTCGCCACGCAGGCGTGGATCTTCCCCCCAGGTACCTTCGCCGGTCGTGAGTGATGTCACGAGGTCCTGGGGAACTTATTTGGACCCGTTCGTACTTCAGACTGGTCCGCCCCCTTTTCGTCGCATGACGATGACATATCTCGAGGCCTTTTCCAGTCCTCATTTTGGTGTGTCAAATTCCCTAACGAATCATTTGATGTCCTGTGGTGTTATCACGTACTGTGGTCATTGATCTCACGTAAAGTGGTTTAGGAGCCATCTTGCTCGCAATATCCCCCCAACTCTCCCCCGGAGGCTCAATTCAATGAGCAACATCGGACTCATCGTCTTTAACCTCGTTCTCTTCGCAATGCTTGTTGTTGCTTGGCAGCTTTGGCGCCAAGCGGTTCCAAAGCGTCGCAAAGTAAAGGCTGTCGAAGTGGCCGACTGGCCAGCCGGCCCCGAAGTCAATGCGGCATCCGCCTCAACCGCGCAGGTTTCGGCCGCAGCAGCCCCAGCACATGCAGGGGCAGCCCAAGATGCAGACGTTATGGCGTCGGCTGATGTTGCGCCTCAGCTCGTTGGCGCCGGCGTTGCCGACACCTCGGTCTCCTCGTTCGCGGCTCCTCCAGCGCCTGCAGCCGTTGACCCGATCGATGCATCGGCATTCGCTGCTCCCGCACCAGCTGCGCCGGCCGCACCAGCTGCGCCGGCCGCTCCAGCAGCACCATCTGCATCCGTCCCGGCTAGCCCGATGGTAACTGCCGGCACCATCGACGATGACGAGCTCGCTGCTCTGCTCCAGACGGCGCCTCCAACATCGGTCGCCCCCGTGCCCGCCGTCGCTCCACCGGCACCAAGCCTTGCCGCCCCGGCTCCCGCACCCGTGGCACCGGTCGCGCCAGCTCACTCTCCATCAAGCCCATCGGCACTGTTCAGCACTCCAGGCCCGGTGTCCTCGCTTGCGCCGCCCACGGCCGTCGTTTCGCAGAACGGATCCGACACCGAGGTTGCCGACGACATCTCCCGCCAAGTCGGCGCCTTGCTTGCAACGCCTCCGCCGGCTTCGCAACCACAATCAAGCCTTGCGGCCCCACCGCAGGCCCAAACGTCGGTAGGCGCTACCGACCGACTTCGACTCGACATCACGGGCCGCCCTGTCGATGACGTCATGCGCTCGCTTGCCAATCGTCTTGGCGACATGGGCTACAGCGCACAATCCGGACCGTCTGGCGAGACGGTCTTCCAGCGTGGCACCACCGAATCCATTCGGATCGCGGTGTCGGCGCGGGAAGCTGCTTCAACCGATGCCGATGGAAGGCCTCTTCCCGCTCGAGCCGACGTTGAAGTTGTTGGCGGTCAGTTGCAAGAAACCACCGAAGCAGTGCTGTTCGAGCTTCTCGACCACGGATTCCAGCTTCGCTGGGCCGTAGCCGGCGAACTCGTACTGTCGAGCTTCGATGGTGCGTTGGCCCGAGTAAACGTCAACCCGACAGCGTCGTCCTGACGCCGTTTGGACTGACAAGAACACTTCATCTCCCCATTCCCAAATTCCCCCCAAAGTAAGAGGTAAGTAAACGTGCAGCATCAACCGGGTTCCCCCGCATCACCAGGCCGACTTCGCGTCGGTATCGTCGGATGTGGATATTGGGGATCAAAACACACCCGTGTCCTGTCCGGACGCGGCGACGTCGATGTCGTGCTCATCGACCGAGACCAACGTCGTATCGACGAACTCAGTGCCGCATTCGATGTCACTGCATCGTTTAACGATTTCGAGGAAGCGCTCGACCACGTCGACGCCGTCGTCATCGCCACCCCGCCAACGGGGCACTACCCGCTTGGCAAGATGGCGCTCGAACATGGCATCCACGCCATGATCGAAAAGCCACTCGCTACCAGCGTCGAGCACGCTGCCGAACTCACCCGCATCGCCGAGTCCAAGGGCCTTGCCCTCATGGTCGGCCACACCTTCGTGTTCAACCCGTCGGTCTGGAAGCTCCGTGAGGTTGTCGAAGAGTCCGGTTTCGGTGAAGTGCTGTACATCTACGGTGCTCGCCTCAACCTTGGTCTGTACCAGCCCGACGTCAACGTCGTCTGGGACCTCGCACCGCACGACATCTCCATCATCAACTACCTGCTCCGCTCGGCACCCGAGACCGTAAGTGCCTGGGGATCCAGCCACGCCGGATCCGAAGAGCGCGAAGACGTTGCGTTTGTGCAGCTTCGCTACAAGAACCCCAACGTCACCGCCACAATCCACGTGAGCTGGCTCGACCCGGCCAAGGTGCGTCGCACCACCGTCGTTGGTAAGCGTCGCATGGTTGTTTACGATGATGTTGCCGAAGAGCCAATTCGTGTCTACGACAAGGCTGTCGAAAGCCCGGACATGCCGAACATGCATGACCGTCCAATGTCCTACCGTCACGGCGACGTTCTTTCCCCGTTCATCAAGGCTGACGAACCACTGTCGGTCGAGCTCGGTCACTTCGTCGACTGCATCCGCAGCGGACAGCGTCCCATCGCCGATGGTCGCGCCGGACTCGACGTCGTTCGCGTGCTCGTCGCCGCCGACCAGTCGATGGCCAACGGTGGCATCGCCATCAACCTCGACCAGGTTGAGCTTGGCGATCTCGAAGACGGTCAGCGCAAGCTCGATCGTGTTCTTGCCGACCAGAAGGCTGCAGAGGCTGCCAAGGGTCCACGCGAGGCGTCTGCCATCGCTGCTGCTCCGGCTCCAGCGGGAAAGCCGTTGGGGGCCGCACTGTCGTTCGGCGCCAACCCTCCTGAAGAGCTTGTGCTTCGTTCACGCGGCGCCGAGCTCACCCCGATGGTCGACCTGTTCTGCCGTCGTCTCATGGACTCGGGATTCGACCTTCGATGGAGCCAGCGCAACGAGGTTGCGCTCGGATCCGACTCGGGTGCAATTGCCCTGTTTGACCTGGAAAGCGACAGCCCCGCAGGCGGCACCGCCGTCCTTCGTCTGTTCGGATTCCCCTCCTATGACGCTCGGGCCATGCTGGCCGATGCGCTCAGCGGAGAAGCCGAGCTGCTCGTCACCGAGTGGAACGAACATGAAATCGAGCTGAGTGGTTTCGACGGCGTGCGAGTAACTCTCGCCCGTGCCCAAGATGCCGGTCAACGCGAAATCGACGTCACCGACGTCGCCCGAGGAAACGGTGTTTCCGGCGCCGCTGCTCCTACTTCCCCCGAAACCAATGGCTTTGCCAACTCCGAAAGGAACTGAACCTTCCCCATGGCTCCCCCCAATGCTATGAATGTCCCCTTCCTCGACCTCGCATCGATGCACGAGCCACTTAAGGCCGAGTTCGATGAGGTCTGGGCCAAAGTCACCGAAGCTAATGCCTTTATCGGCGGCACATGGTGCGAGAAGTTCGAAGAAGAGTTTGCTGCCTATATCGGAACCGAGCACGCCATTGGCTGTGCAAACGGAACCGATGCGCTCGAGCTCATCATTCGTGCCCTTGAAATTGGTCCAGGAGACGAAGTAATCGTTCCTGCCAACACCTTCATCGCTACCGCCGAGGCTGTTGTCGCCGCCGGTGCAGTTCCGGTGTTTGTCGATGTCGACCCCGACACCCTGCTCATCACCGCCGAGGGAATCGACGCGGCTGCTACCTCCAAGACCGCAGCGGTCATGGTCGTGCACCTGTACGGTCAGCCGGCAGCGATGGACAGCATCGTTGCGGTTTGTGAGAAGCGCGGCATAGCGATCATCGAAGATACCGCCCAGGCCCACGGTGCAACGTGGGACGGCAAGAAAGCCGGTTCCTTCGGTGTAGCTGCTGGTTTCAGCTTCTACCCCGGCAAGAACCTTGGCGCCTTCGGCGATGGTGGCGCAATCACCACCAACGACGGTGCTCTTGCCGAGCAGATCCGCTCGATTGCCTTCCACGGCCGTTCCATCACGTCGCGGTATCACCACGACAACATGGGTATGAACAGCCGTCTCGATGGCATCCAGGCTGGCATCCTCAGCGTCAAGCTGAAGCACCTCGACGAGTGGAATGCTGGTCGCCAGCGTGCACGCGATCGCTACGAGGCCGGGCTCACCGATCTCGAGCTGGTCAAAGTTCACGAGCGGGCGAAGTCAGTACACCACCTGTGTGTCGTACAGTCTGATAACCGCGAAGAACTCATGGCATTCCTGAGCGAACGCGGGATTGGCAATTCCATCCATTACCCAGTGCCCTGCCACATGAACGACCCGTTCAAAGAGTGGGCTCCGAAGGTTGCACCCGTCGTTACCGAGACGGCTGCACCAAAGATCATGTCGTTGCCGATGTTCCCGGCGCTTACCGACGAGATGATCGACTACACCCTTAAGGCAATTCATGACTTCCACGCTCAATAGACCTGCGAACTCTCCTTTCGAGGAGGTTCCAGTCGGCGGGACCACCCTGGAGACCTTTGACTTCAACCGTCGAGGTGACCATGTGGCACTTGAGCCCGTCTTCCGGTCTCGGCCATCAGGAAAGTTGCTGACCGCAATTGGTCTGATTGCGTTGGTTATCACGGGGCTTTGCGCCGAGGTGGCCTACGTCGTCGCCGATCTTCAGCCTGACGTCTTCGCCTCGAAGTCCCAGATCCAGTATCAGGGTGCAACGTGGGTCGAGACGCAGTCCGAGCGGGTCAACAGCCGTACGCTGCTTGAGCCAATCGCTATTGCTGAAGACATCCCGATTGATGTGTTCGAGCTCAACTGGACCGCAGGTCAGGTGCTCGGCACCGAGATCATCGAGTTCCAGTATGCGAGCCAGGACAAGGAACAAGCGTTACGAGTGGTCGAGGCGGTGACCAACCGGTACCTGGCAGAGTTCGAAGCTCAAGCCGACGAGGTGCCGGCAGCACTGCTTGACTACCAGGCGCTTGAGAGCAACTACATCGATCAGCTGGCGGCAGCCACTGCTCGTACCGAGGAACTCTCCGATGACATTGGTCCAAACGGAAACCCGAAGCCGGCGTACACCGCTGCGCTTCAGGACCGCCAGACCATTCAGGCATCGCTCAACGCCGTCCGGTTGCAGATTGCTGGCTTCAGCATCTTCAACTCCAACGCTCAAAGACCACAGCTGGTCACCGAGCCCTACCTGCTTCGCGATCCGGTAGCTCCGCTCCCGGGTAAGCGAGCGATATTTGGCCTCCTCGGTGGTCTTGCGCTCGCGACGGCCTTTGTGTTCGTCGCTCTGCGCGTCGCTGCATCTCGACGATAACGCCGTAGCTTCCTGGCAGCAGTGTGTCGCTGCACGCTGCACTGTTGCCAGGCGCGGTTGTTCTCGCCTCTTTCTTTACCCTCCCCCCCCTGAAACAAAGACGATGGTTTACCACCACATTCCGAAGGTCTCATGGCTGAGATAACTATCGCCCCCGGACGCTTGCGCCGCGGCGGCTCGCAACGTCGTAACGCCCAGCAGGATGGCTCCGGTCGTCGCCCCTCAACGGCAAAGCCTGGCCTTATCGATCGAATGATCGCCGGCACGGGGCGCTCGTATGAGCGTCGAATGGTGCTCTTCATGGCAGCGTTTGCGCTGCTGATGGGCGCAATGATCGCCACCGACGACAACCGTATCCTCGGTGCCGCGGTCGGGTTGTCCATCATTGGCCTAGTCGTTCAGTATCCGCCGTTCGCGGCCTGGATTCTGGTGGCCGGTACACCATTCATTGTTGGTGTTCCTCGAAATCTCTATCTGCCGCTGCTGCGTCCCAACGAGGTTTTCCTCATCATCGTGATGTTCGCGTTGGGTCTGCGCTGGTTATTCCGGTCACGCAAGTTTGTCTTCAAGGTCAATCGCTTCGAAATGGTGATGGGCCTGTTTGTGTTTGCTGGCTCGGTTTTGCCCCTGGTGTTTACCCACGGACGTCTCCGTCCGGTCCTGGCCGACGACATCTTCTACTCGATCACCCTCTGGAAGTTCGTTGCCATCTACACGATTGTGCGAGTGACCATTCGCACACCAGCCCAGGTTCGAGAACTGCTTTGGCTCACGCTTCTGGCGTCGAGCGTCATTGGCTTTATGGCGGTGCTTGACTCACGCAATACCGCCAACTTTGCGTTCACCCTGGCCAACTACTTCCCACCCGGTGCCAATATCATCAACGATGGCCGCGGCGCTGCCACCATTGGTAACCCCATTGGCCTCGGTGGATACATGGCCATCCATTCCCTTATCGCTTTCGCCATGCTCATCAAAGGCGAAAAGCCGGTATGGTTGCTCGCGCCAATTGCCTTTATGGGCGTCTTCGGCACGCTGGGCTCGGGCCAAACCAGTGGCCTCATTGCGCTCGTAGCCGGCACCGCTGGCTTTGTGTTGGTGACCAAGAGCATCGGCAAGGTTCTGCGCTACGGCATCCCAATGATGATGGTGGCGAGCTTTCTGTTGTTCCCAATCATCGAAGCCCGAGTCGACGGCTTGTCAAACGACGGCACCATTACGTCCTATCAGCGCGAAGGCGTCGAGAACCTGCCGCCCCAGGACCAGCCATTCGCTATCTACATCATCAACCCGGGCAGCAGCTGGGACGTCCGCGCCTACAATCTCCGTTCGTTCTTCCTCCCTCATTTCGAAGGGCTCGACGACTGGCTATTGGGGGTTAGTCCTCAGGCTCGAGTACCCGAACCCGACAGCGGCGTTAACGACGCCCAGTGGATCTGGATCGAAAGCGGCCACCTCTGGTTGTTCTGGATCGGCGGTCTTCCCCTCTTCCTAGCATTCATGCTGTTCATGGGCTACGGAACCCGCTACATGTGGAAAGCGGCTCGAAGTCGCGAGGGGCCAGTGGCGATAGCGGCGATCGCATCGGTCGGTGCGTTCTGTGCGCTCTTTGTGACCCAGACATTCGATCCGCATATCACCTTGCGTGGCTCGGCCGACATCTTCTGGCCACTCATTGCCCTGGCGTCGGTAGGTGCGCCTTCTATTCGTTGGTTCCCGGAAGGTAAATCCATGTTTGTTGCCGACAACCGAGGCTACGGATACAGCCGCCTCATTCTTGAAGAACCAGCCGCAGTTCGTCGCCGCGAGGCGCTCGAGCGTCTTCGCCCAGGTCTCATCACCCGCACCATCAAGCGCACCTTCGACCTGGTCGTTTCTGGGCTTGGGTTGCTCGTGCTGGCGATTCCGCTGCTGATCATCATGGCCGTCATCCGACTTACGTCGAAGGGCCCCGCAATCTTCACTCAGGAACGTGTTGGTCTACTCGAACAGCCCTTCACGATCTACAAGCTCCGCACGATGGCGGCAAACAACGACGACAGCGAGCATCGCGAGTTCGTGAAGAAACAACTTCTCGACCCCAATGCCGTCGCCGACACCGAAGATGGCGCCTTCAAACTGCAGGACTGTCGGGTTACCGGCATCGGAAGCATTCTTCGTCGATTCAGCCTCGACGAGCTGCCCCAGCTCGTGAACGTGTTCAAGGGCGATATGTCGCTCATCGGCCCGCGTCCTGCGCTGCCGTGGGAAGTCGAGCTGTTCGCCCCGGAACACCGCATGCGTTCGCTGGTGAAGCCTGGTTGCACCGGCCTCTGGCAGGTCTCAGGTCGGAACAAGCTCACTTCGCTGCAGATGCTCGATCTCGACGTCGATTACGCCGGTCAGGTGTCGCTGCCGAAGGATCTGATGATTCTGGTGAAGACGCCGCTGGTTCTGGTGCGCGGCGACGGTGCCCGCTAAATCACGGGTCGGCTGTTGACATCGGCTAGTCCGCTTGGCCGGACTAGTTACACTGAACGTGATTCTGCCGAAAGGAATGGGGAGTGCTCCCCTCTACCCGCCCTTGGATTTGCCATTCCAGTGGTGCATAGTGCTGTCTACGACTCAATGCCAGAAATCATCGATGTACTCCAGGACCCGTCGTGGGACACTGCTGTCGCCGGAAGCGACGGCGAGCTCTTCTTGTCGCGCCGTTGGATGCAATCGCTTTCCCAGGCGTTCGGATTCGGATTCCAGGCGGTAGTTGTTCGCGACGAGTCCGAAGCGATCGTTGGCGGGCTGCCCTTTGTCCGCCTCGACGACGTTCGCGGAAAACGGACCGTTGTTCTCCCGTTCAGCGACTTCACGGTGCCGGTGGTTTCCATCGCTGCGCCGTGGGAGACACTCATTCAGCCACTCATTAATCTTGGCGACCCGCTCATCGTGCAGTCCTCCGCAGAGGGGGTTGTGGCCGATGATCCCCGGTTCAAGGTAGAGCTCGAGACCGTCCGGCATTCGATTGCCCTCGACGCCGACTTCGATGAGCTGATGGCCCGTTGTGGACAGCAGCCCCGCCGCCACATCCGCAAGGCCGCGGCCGCCGGTCTTACGTTTCGTCTGGCCGACTCGCTTGACGATGTTCGGGCGTTCTTCGACCTGCACCTCGGTGTCCGTAAATACAAACACCGGCTGTTGTGTCAGCCGTTCTCGCTGTTCGAGTCGTTGTGGAAGAACTTTCTTTCTGATGGCGACGGCGGTCTGATGCTCGGTTTCGACGGCGACGTCGTGGCCGGAGGCTGTTTGCTGCTCGAGGCTGGTGACACCCTCTACTATAAATACAGCGCATCGCATCCCGACTACCGAGCCAAGGGCGTCAGCCATGCTGCGGTGGCCGAGTCGATGGCCCACGGGCTATCGAAGGGGCTGGTAGCGCTCGATATGGGACGCAGCGACCTCGACCAACCGGGCTTGATTGCCTTTAAGCGGCGCTTTGGTGCTTCGCAGTCGCCCCTCACCAAGTTTTGTTACGAACCGCCGGGCGGGGTAGCAGCCACCGGCCAAGCTGCCAGCGTGTTGTTATCGGAACTCACCGCGCTGTTCTCCGACGAGCGTGTTGACGATGAACTCACCGAACGAGCCGGCGAGCTGGTGTATCGCTACTTCGCATAGCGACTCCTTTGGCGCCCCCTCGGAGAATGACACACACCAACGGAAGAACCCCATGAGCAGAGTAAGTAGCCGCCTTAAGGTCGTCGCCGACCAGATCCGCGCCGGCGAAATCGACAACGTCACGACCGATGTTGTGGGATGGATGAACTCAAGCACCGACTCGGTAGGTTTTCGTCGCGACTTCACCAAGACCTATGACCGCCACACCAAAGCCGACGTCGAACTGCGGGCCGTTGCGCTGGATGAATCGCTTGCCGAGGTGTTGTTCGACACCGACGGACTCAAAGACCGCGATAAGCAATTCCTCGACCGACGATGCCTGCTCTGGAAGGAAGGATTCACCGGCGCCTACGTGGCCGTCGACCCCGACAACCAACCCGCCTATCTGCAGTGGTTCATACCGCACACCCAAGCTCCGAAGGTTAAGGCGTACTGGGGGCCGCTGTTCCCCGAATTCGGCGCCGACACTCTCATCGTCGAAGGGGCATGGATTCCGCCGGCCTTCCGAAAGAAGAACGTGATGGGCGAGGGCCTGTGGCTCACCTCCGAAGCAGCGAAGGCCAACAGCTCCGACGTGGTGCGGTACGCCATGTGTTATCCCGAGGCCACCAACAAGGGCGCGGTGCTCGGCACCTACAGCGGCGGGTACGACGTGTTCCAGAAACGAACCGAGACCTGGAAGTTCGGCCGACGCAGCGTCAAGTTCACTCCGGCCACCGAAGCCGATTTCGACGTGTTCAACCAGCAGTAAAACCCGTGTTGCTCGCGTAGGCGTCGAGTATCGAAGCTGCTAAAGTCAACGCTCCCGGGGCGTATAGCTCAGTTGGCTAGAGCACCTCCATGACATGGAGGGGGTCGGGGGTTCAAGTCCCTCTACGCCCACGTCGTTCGTCGGCCCCTTTGGGGCCTCCTCACTTACGGAGTTTGGCTTCGCCAAACGTCCCGTTGCCCGGAAGTCCGCAGGGGTTGTAGTCCCGTCCCGTTAGGACCACTCAATACTCAAAAGCTGCCCCCTACGGGGCAGCTTTTTCGTGGGCGAACGCCGCAGCGTCTTCGCCTCCGGCGGCCGTTGGGACTGTCTTTTTCTGTGTGTAAACGTCGGTGATCGGTGTTGTTAATTGTGGGTGGCTAGGCGGTCGGCGTAGTGGATGGTCAGCGTGTTCAGGATCTGTTTCCAGCCGTTGATTCGCCCGGTCGGGTTCTGCCGGTTCTTCCGTCTTTCGATCGACACGAGATAAAGCACCTTGAGCGCCGATTGCTCGGTCGGGAAATGGCCCCGC